>JBDHQG010000326.1:0-5510 GCA_039806925.1 Limisphaerales bacterium | reverse complement strand
TGAGCGAATCGCTCGTGCGGGCGAACATCCGCATCAAGGAAGGCGACACGTTCAACCGGAACAGCCTAGACGATGATGTGCGGAACCTCTACGCGACGGGTTATTTCGAGAACGTGCGCGTGGCCGAGGAGCGCAGGCAGGAGGGCATCTCGCTGATGTACATCGTATGGCCGCGGCTGAAGGTCACGGACATTCTCTTCACCGGGAACAAAAAGTACACGAGCGCCAAGCTGATGAAGAAGATCACCAGCGTGGACAAGGTGAAGCGGGATCCCATCGGCAAGCCGCTGGATGAGCGCCAGCTCTTCGCCGACGCACAGGAGATCAAGAAGCTTTACGAAAAGGCCGGCTACCCGCGCACCACGGTCGTTCCCAAGGTCACGCCGGACGAACGTTCCGGCCGGGCGACGGTGACCTTCGAGATCACGGAAGCGCCGAAGATTCGCATTTCGAACGTGGTGTTCGAGGGCGCGGATGCCTTCAAGCAACGCAAGCTGCGCAAGGTCTTCAAGACGCGCCGGCACTGGTGGCTCTCGTGGCTGACGCAGTCCGGCACGCTCAAGGAAGATCAGCTGGAGGAGGACAAGGAACGCATCGGGGAATTTTATCGCGACGCCGGCTACATCGATTTCGAGCTGCTCGAAGTGAAGCAGGTGCCGCAGGGGCCGAAGAAAATCGAGCTGCGCGTGGCCGTCTCCGAGGGCCGCCGGTACAAGGTCGGCGCGGTGGATTACAAGGGCGTGGCGTTGTTCCCCACGAACGACATCACCGGCAAGCTGAAGATGGGCGTGGGCCAGACCTTCACGCCGAAGGGCCTGAGCAAGGACATGGAGATTGTCCAGGACATGTATGGCACCAAGGGCTACATCGATGCCCGCGTGGTGGCGCGCAAGAACGCCAACACGGAGACCGGCAACATGGACCTGGTCTACGACATCGACGAGCGCGACAAGGCTTACATCGAGAAGATCGAGATCAAGGGCAACACCAAGACCAAGGACCGCGTCATCCGCCGCGAATTGTCGGTGGCGCCCGGCGAAGTCTTCGACATGGTGCGCGTGAAGCGCAGCGTGGAGCGCCTGAAGGGATTGAACTTCTTTGACGACCAGTTCGGCGTCGATGCGCAGCACGAGCCGACCGATGTTCCCAACCGCCGCAACCTCGTCGTGACGGTGCGCGAGAAGAACACGGGCAACATCCAGCTGGGCGCTGGCTTCACGTCCATCGACAGCCTGATCGGCTTCGTCGAGGTCACGCAGGGCAACTTCGATCTCTTCAACGCGCCGAGCTTCCAGGGCGCCGGCCAGAAGGCGCGCCTGCGCGTGCAGATCGGCACCCAGCGCAAGGACGTCGTCGCGACGTTCATCGAGCCGTGGTTCCTGGAACGCAAACTCGAGCTGAGCACCGAGCTTTATCATCGCGAGCTGAACTTCCTGAGCGACACTTACAGCGAGCAATCCACCGGCATGCGCCTGGGCCTGACCAAGGCGCTCGGCACGGAGTTCCTGCGCGGCGGCCTGACCTACACGCTGGAAAGCGTGAACATCGACCTGAACGATAATCTGCACCGCGACATTCCCGTGGGACTACCGTTTCCTGGCGGTGCGAATATGATCCCTGCCAACCGCTCCGAGGAAATCGCGCGCGAAGCGGGACGCCGTCTTGTCTCCAAAGTCGGCACCTCGCTCATCTACGACACGACGGACAGCTATCTCCTTCCCACGAAAGGTTTCCGCTCCGAATTTCGCGCCGAGCTCGCCGGCGGCCCGTGGGGCGGCGACGTGGATTTCTACAAGCTCGAGCTGAAACACATGCAGTACGTCAAGGGCCTGTGGGAAGGTCACCTGCTGGAGCTCGGCGGGCGTACCGGCGTGGCGGAAGCCTACAATGGCGACAGGGATGTGCCGCTCTTTGATCGGTTCTTCCTCGGCGGTCTCGATTCCATGCGCGGCTACCGTTACCGCGACATCGGCCCGCGGGATCGTTTCCGCGAACCGTTGGGCGGCGACACGTATTGGTTTGCCACGGCGGAGTACAGCATCCCCATCGTCGAGCGCGTGCGCTTCGCGGGGTTCTACGACATCGGCATGGTTTACCCGGACCCCTACCATTACGTCTTCTCCAAGTATGCGGACAACTGGGGTCTCGGCATCCGGCTGATGCTGCCGATCGGCCCGCTGCGGCTCGACTACGGCATTCCGATTCACAACTCGACCGGCAAAGCGGGCAGTGGCAGGTTCCAGTTCAGCGCCGGCTATCGTCGCGACTTTTAATCGATTCGTCCTATGAAAATGCTTCGTTCCGTCTTGCTCACCGTTTCTGCCGCCGGCCTTTTGTTCGTGCAATCCGCAACCGCCGCCGAACCGAAAATCGCCACCATCGATCTGAAGAAGGTGTTCGAGGATTACTACAAGACCAAGCTCGCCGACGCGGCGATCAAGGAGGAGGCCAGCGTCCTCGACAAGGATCGCAAGGCGCTCATCGAGGATCACACCAAGGCGATGGAGGATTACAAGAAGGCGCTCGACGAGGCGAACAACCAGGCCACCTCCGCCGACGAGCGGGAGAAGCGCAAGAAGGAAGCGGAAGGCAAGCTGATCAAGATCAACGACCTGCGCCAGACCGTGGAACAATTCGACCGCACGGCGAAGCAAAACCTCGACGAGAAGCTCCGCATGACGCGCGAGAAGATCCTCAAGGAGATCAAGGACGTCATCAATACGAAGTCCAAGGCCGGCGCCTTCACGCTCGTGCTCGACAGCAGCACCGCGGAACCCGCCGGCCGCCCGCCCGTGGTGCTCTACACCAATGGCGACAACGACCTGACCGCCGCCGTGCTCGAAACGCTCAACGCCAACGCGCCGGCGGACCTCCCGAAGACGGACACCAAGAAGGACGAGAAGAAGTGAGGCCCGGAATGTTCAATGACCAATTCCCAATGACCAAGGATGGCCACACCACCGCGCCGACAGGACGGGCGGTTCCTTCCACTCCCCGGACATTGCGGCATTGTTCATTGGTCATTCTGTCCTCGCTGATCGGTTCGGCCCCACTCGCAGCGGCTGATGCTGACTCGCCGGGGTCCGCCTCCCTTTCCCGCCTTGGGAATCTCCCTCTCTACTTCGAGGCCAACCGCGGCCAGACCGACGCGGGCATCGACTACTTTGCGCGCGGACAGAACCACACCATCTACCTCCGCCCCACCGGCACGACCATCGCGTTGAGCGAGAAATCCGGCGGCGGCGCCCGCCCGTTCGCCGGCCAGATTCCCACGAACAGCGCCAGCGTCCGCTTCGTCCACATGACGCTGCTGGGCGGCGCGACGTCCGCCAGTTCGAGCGGCCAGGAACCGCTGACGGGCCACGTCAATTACCTGCTCGGCAACAATCCCGCCCGCTGGCAGCGCAACGTGCCGACGTTCAGCCGGGTTCAATACTCCGCCGTCTACGAAGGCATCGACCTCGTTTATTACGGCAACAGCCAGGAGCTGGAGTACGACTTCCACCTCGCGCCGAAGGCCGATCCTTCGCGCATCGCCATGCGTTACGATGGCGCGGACCAGCTGCGCCTCGCGGCCAACGGCGACCTCGTGCTTCAGGTCGGGGACAGCGAGCTGCACCAGAAAAAGCCGGTCGCGTATCAAACCATCGACGGCCGGCGCCGCGAGATCGCCGCGCGTTACCGGATCTCCGATCACCAGACCGTGTCCTTCGCCCTGGGCGCCTATGATTCGTCCGCGCCGCTGGTGATCGATCCGCTGTTGAGCTACTCCACCTACCTCGGCGGCGCGAAAGGCGACATCGGCTGGGCCATCGCCGTCGACGGCGATGGCCACGCCTACATCGCGGGCGACACGCTCTCGATCTTCAAGAAGCTGCCCACCTCCGGGCAGCAGACGAATTCCGGCGGCGGCACGCGCTACGGCGGCGATGCGTTCGTGGCGCGGCTGGATTTCAACGAGACGAACCAGAGCCTGGCGCTGGGTTACCTCACGTATCTCGGCGGTGACGGACTGGATGCGGCGCTGGGCATCGCGGTCGATGCCGCCGGCGCGGCCTACATCACGGGCTACACCACTTCGACAAATTTCCCGACCAGCGCCGGCTTCGGCGGCCCGTCCGCTTTTCAGCCGGACATCGCCGGGGACAACGTGCTTTCCTATGACGAATGGTATGATTACTACGCCGGCAAGGAGCGGAAGGAAATCGTGGGCAGCTTCAACTCGCACCATGCTGACGCCTTCGTCGCCAAGCTCGACACGAACGGGCTCGGCGTTTACTCGACCTACCTGGGCGGCGAACTGACCGAGAGCGGCACGGACATCGCCGTGGATTCCACCGGCGCCGCCTACGTCGTCGGCTACACCGCGTCGGCGTTGACGTTCATCATCTCGAATCGTGTCGAGATCGCGCGCTGCACCAATGGCATCTGCGGCCAGCCCGTGGTCACCACGAACATCACCACCGCTCCGCTCCTCGTCGCCAGCTCGACCGTTACGAATGAACTGGGCCTCCTCCGCTCCACGACGAACATCCTTCAGACCGTGGTCACCACCACGCTGCTGAGCCCGCTCAACATCACGCCCTACTATACCGGCTTCCCCATCGTCAACGCGGTCCAGACGAATAATCAAAGCTCCAGCACCTTCATCGTCCACGTTGCAAAGAGGAGCGACCGTCCCCATGCCACTCCCGGGACCAACATCTTGATCACCGTGATTGCCCCGCCGGATCAGCTCCCCACCCCGTCGGATCTGTTCATCACGAAAATCTCCCCGGACGCCTCGTCGCTCATCTACTCGACATATCTGGGCGGCAATGGAAACGACCTGGGCACCGGAATCTCCCTCGCGCCGGACGGCAGCGCGTCCGTCTCCGGCTACACCCGGTCCACCAACTTTCCCGTCGTGAACGCGTTTCAATCCGAACTTCTCGGCGTCGGCGACGCCGTCGTGGCGAAGCTGAATCCCGCCGGCAACGCGCTCGTGTTCTCGACGTTCCTCGGCGGTCACGGGAACGACGCCGCCTACCGTCTTGCCGTGGACGCTGCCGGGGCGACCTACGTCACCGGGGCCTCCGGCAGCACCGATTTCCCCAGCACCCCCGGCGCGCTCAACGGCGGCGGCATTTTCATCAGCGCGAACACCGGCACCAACTGGCTGCTCTCCAGCGCCGGCCTGAGCCACACGATCATCCACACGCTCGTCGCCGATCCGTTCAACGCCGGCACCTACTACTCCGGCACGCCGCGCGGCGTGTTCAAGAGCACGGACAACGGCGCCACCTGGGTGAACCTCAGCACCGGCCTCGTCAATCGCACCGTCAACACCATCGCCTTCGAGCCGCTGACCGGTTCGCCCGTCTACGCCGGGACACGCGCCGGCCTTTTCCAGAGCACCAATGGCGGCCTCACCTGGACCAACGCGGAGCCCGAACTGGGCACCCCCGACGTGCGGACGATTCTCTTCGACGCCGCGACCGGCACCAACCTGTTTGTCGGCACCTCCTCCG
>JBDHQG010000325.1:0-5531 GCA_039806925.1 Limisphaerales bacterium | reverse complement strand
TGACCAGGGTTACATACGGCGAGAACTCACTAAATACGTAGGACTTGCCGGTGCCGCGCGGCCCCAATTCAATGAAGTTGTAGTTCGCCTCGACAAAGGGGATCAGCCGGGTGAGGAAGTGCAGTTTGAGTCGTTTGGTCAGCTTGGTTGGCTCCAGCCCGACTGAACGCAGCAGCACATCCATCCAGGCGTCCCGACTGAACTGCTGCGCACCCTCGCAATAACGGGTGAAGTCGAACCTTGAGAGCTGCACGGGCCGGAGATCCTCAACGTAGAAGGCGTAATCGTCATCCTCCACATCATTGTAACCCAGCGTCACCTCCGCCCAGATGCCGCCCTCCAGCAGGCGGTCGTTTTCCCGGTAAAACTTCTCGTTGATCGCGATGCGTCGCGAGTTGAAGTTCTCCATCGCCGCCCAGTGTCGCTTCTCCCGCTCCACATAGGAAACGTGGATCTTGTCGATGAACTTGTGGCTGCCCTTCTGCTGCACCAATGATTGTGCCCGGTTTGACTCGTCCGGGCGCACGTAGTTCTGCTGGATCGTCTCCAGCACGGCTGCGATGCCCGCCTGGATCTCGTGCGGATCATCCGTTGCACAGAACTTCGCGAGCAGGAATTCCAGCACAAAGGAGGGCACGTTTGTGCCCTTCTTGATCTGGTGCAGCAGATCTTTGCGCACGACGCACCCGGAAAATGTCCGGTTCAACTGTTGGTCGAGGTCATCCATATCAAGTCAGGATCTCCACTTTCAGTTTCAAAGGTAATCCGTAGGTCAATCCCGTCTCCGCATCCACGGCCCGGACTTCCATCGGTCCGACAAAATCTTCGACGATCCGCATCGGCACTTTCACAGCCTGCCCCGCCTTCAGCTTCACCACGCCGGTTGCAGGATCGACATGTGCACAGGACGCCGCTTCCCCGATGACGGTTTCCTGGGATCCGACCTTGGCCCTCGCTTCCAGCCGGAACGACACCTCGCTGGCAAACAATTCTCCGCCGAATACGCTCACATCCAGCACCGGCCGTCGGGTCGTCACCGTGCCTTGCGCTTCCCCTCGGTAACGCAATTGCACGTCCACCGCAGAGTGCGGCTCCGCTTCTTGATTACCCAGGTCAACTTCGATCAGAGGCGTTACCGCCTCCTGCAGGGAGAGGCCCTCGTGAAAATAGGGGTGCCGCTTGTTGAATGTCCCCAATGAGCGGGGCACCAGGTAGGACTCCACCTCCCCCTGAATGCCGACCTGTTCCTTGCCAAAGAGTATCGTCCCGGGAGTCGCCGATCCCCGCCCGAGCATGCACCGGTCTTTGACTTGGATCCAGTCCCCTTGTGGCTTCGCCACGGTGTCGCCCGCCGCCAGGCCGGGATGCAGGACAAATCCGTGGTCGGTGGCGAAGATCCCATGGTGAAATCCCAGCTTCTTGAGTTTGCCGACAGCGGCGATCAGTTTCGCCAGAACATGAGGGAGGAACAGACAAACGTTGCTCGCATCCATCTCCCCCTGCTCGTCAATGTCGGTGGTCTTGACCAGCAGCAGATCAACACCGCTCAGAGGCTCCGGCTTTTTCTTCCCCGCAGGCTTGAGCGCGATCAAATCATCCAAGTCCAGCAGCTTTGTGCGGTCGCCGTAAAAATCCTGCGTGTAGGCAAAACGCTCAGCCGGCGTGCGAATCGGCTTGCCGTGCAGTGTCGGCACCAGCTTGTCCTCCGATATTGTCAGCACCAGATTTCCATCCGCTTTGGGCAACAGCGAAGCCATTCCGATGGCGGTAATGGTCGGCAACTGTGCGCAGACCGACTTCAGCCGACAGGTATAGCTGCCGCCCAGTTGCCGCTCCAGCGCCGTCCCCAATTCAAAGCGCAGGGCATCTACAAAGAACAACGCGACTCTTTTGCCGCGCGTATCCAGGAGCGGGGCGATGCATTTGTCAAAGACCTGCGTGGCGCGCATTCGTCCGCTGGTCGGCCACCCCTCCTTGGCCACACCATCAATGAATCGGCGCTGCAACTCCTCGGCGACCACGAGAAACCGATGTCGTGCCGACTCGATCAATTCCTCGACGCCGTCGCTTTCTCCGTAGGTGTCGGCCACAGCTTTTTCCAGCTCACGGTGGGCTTGATCCAGCCGGTAGGCACGGCCCGTGTAAAAGGAAATCAAATCGTCCGCTGATCTTCCCGCCGCCGGCAAATCCCGCTCCAAATCTCCGGCGATCACCAGGAGTTCTCGGGCGCGTTCGGCGACCGTCCACAACATGCCGCGATCCGTATGCTTCACCCATACGGACTCCTTCCGCTGGTCGGCAATCTCCGCTGCGGCTCCCCAATTGCCCGTCAAAAGTGCTTTTACGTATTGCCGAAGGAAACTGCGCTCCTCGAATGCAAAAGTGTCCCGCTTCCCCAGATCCGGCACTTCACGCGTCCTCGCTTCCAGCGTCAGCTCGGCAGCCACATTTCCGGCGCGGGCGATGTAGCTCGCATGATACTTCTCCTGCCGCAGTGTATCACACACGCGGTTGACCAGCGCCTCGGCGCTCGGCTTTGCCCGGGGAATACCGGCCAAACTCTCCGGAAGTCCACCGGGAAGGTCGAGGGCGAATTCACTGAACAACACGAATCGCCAGAATTCCTCCGCCAGCGCATCCCACTTCTTCGTCTTGGTTTTGGGCGTGAAACCAAGTTGCGAGCCGAACAATTCCTTCGCCTCGGCCGCCCACCCGTCGGTGGCTTTCAGTTTCGAGAGTTGTTCCGCGGTGGGAACAAGCAGCGCGGTTATGATTTCCGCCGCCGACTCGACGCCCAACAACGTTTGCAGTTGCGGCCAGTGGTTGCCGCCCTCGACGGCATCGATCGTCGCCAGGTCCGGCGTTCCACTCCCGAACAATTCGCGAATCTTGTCCCGGTGGTCAGGTTTGGCCTTTTCACAAAGGCTCTGGAACGAATCGTCATCGCTGCGTGGAAACCAGTCTGAGCCGGCGGCAATGCCGCTGAACGGATCATGGCATCGTTCCTCCGGCGTCTTCGGCCTGTCCATCGGCACATACACGACTAATCGGCGCTCTGCTGCCTCCGCCTTCCCGAGCCCAGCCCAACATTCGACCGCGCGTTCGTGCGCGTCGATGAACGACTCCGAGGCATCCAGCACCATGCATTGCTCGTTCATCATGGTCAGCACCAGGTTGCGGTAGCGCCTGGCAGCATCATACACCACCAGCGCGCCCGCTTTGTCGGCCCGCTCGCGTAGTGTCGCTTGAATGAACTGCCCGATCTTCATGACGTCCTACCAACTGTCTGATCCGCCGCGCTTCTCATCGCGCGCCTGTTTTATACCGCAAAAACCCAGGAAGTCGCAATGCGAACACCGCGCCCCGCCGCCCTGCCTTGCCTTCGGTCCTTCGTTGAATTTGCGGTTGCGGATCTGGGCTGCCGTAGTCGCGACCAATTTCGTGGCCGCGGACAGGGACGCAGTGTTGAGCGGCACACTCAATTCCGCCTTCAAAGGATCCTCGGCATCCAGGTAGCGGACCAGCCCCTTTTCAGGCTGATATTCCAATTCCTTTTTGGCCGCCACGGCATAGAGCGCGACTTGCAGGCGCATCTCTTCCTCATCCAGTTTCTGATGCTTGTCGGATTCCGGGTCGCCCGATTTGAAATCCACCAGCGTCACCTGCGGCGGATTGTCCCGCCGGATTACGTCAATAGCTCCCGACACCAGCACGCCGCCTTCGCCGTCCTCATACTCCACCAGGGTCTCAAAGCTCTTCTCCGGCTCAAACGTCAACTCGCCCAGTTCACCCGCGTAACGCTCGATGTAATCCGCCACCACCTCCAATCCCTTCGCCCGCATGTTGTCCGCCGGGTTTCCGGTCGTGTAGCGCAGGTAGAACAGTCCCCGGTCAATCAACCTCTGGATTTCCCGCTCCAACGCCGGGCGATCTGCTGCCAACGCCGACCATTTCTTTGGATCCGAATGCACGGCCCGCATCAGGTTATGCACCCCGCGGCCGTAACCGAATGCCTGGTCAATGGTGGGCGCGAACCCGAGCACTTTTCTGAGATAGAAATCGTGCGGGCACTCCAGATAGTAACGCAGGTCCGAGAAGGACGTCGCCAGCCGCACGTCCCGCAGATGCTCCTTGGGGGCATACTTCAGTTCGTTCAGCAATTGTTGCGAGTCGTCGGTCACTGTTCCGCCGCTTTCGCTGACCATCGGGCGGAGTTCCTTGATGAAACTTGATGTCCGTTTGCCGCAGTGGCTGATGAACAGAAACCGCTCGGCGCGGGTCAGCGCCACATACATGAGCCGCCGCTCCCCGTCCCGGGTCTCATTGTCGGCCAACCCTTCCACATCAATCTCCTCGACGATGCGTCCTTCCAGCGGCAGATCCGGTTTCCGTCGGGCCATGCTGTTCGGAAAGCTGTTGGCGTTCACTGCGGCGAGGAACACCCCGGCGAATTCCAATCCCTTTGCGCCGTGGATCGTGCTGATCGTGACCGCGTCCGGTTGGACCATCAGCGGCTGCTCCTCCGCCCGCGCCTCCTCGGAGCCGTATTGGCAAAGCCCGATGATCTGCCAGCGGTAGTCCCGGGTGCTTGTCCATCCGGGGGTTTCAATGCCCGTGATCAATCCGCTGAGCGCCCCGAGATGGAACAAGGCCGTCTGGCCGCGTCCCTCGCACGTGTCCCAGGCTTCCACCTCGGCTTCAGCCAGCAGCATGTGGAAGATCTTCTGGGGAAAGACACGCCTCAGATCGCCCGACTTGGTGAGAAACTCGCGCAACGAAGGGGTTCGGAATGCCGCCGCTTTCTTTGGGTTGAGCGCCGTCCCATGGTCAATGCGATCGGCGATGGCCCCCGCCGCCAGCAGCAGCCGGTCTTCTACCTCGCGGCTGAACGCCAGACCGGAAGCCCGTAACATCCGAGCCGATGCCCTCAGCACCTCCGTTGGATGAGGTGCACACCCCAACACTCCGTCAATCCGCTGGGGCAGACTTTTCGGGTTGTATTCCGACCCGAAGAATTCATCCATCCTTGCCGTCAGTGCCAGCGCCCCGACAAACAATAGAACCTCCGGCTGCGAGAACAAGTCCGGGCCGGCGCGCACCACGCAGGGGATGCCCGCCGCTTCCAAGGCCCGCATGTAAACGCGCACCTCGGTGGAGGCCCGCAGCAGGATGGCGATGTCCGAGAGGGCCAGCCCGCGCGTGCTCCCGTCCTTCTTGTCGTGAATTGCCCCCTCCGCTTCGGAGGGGACCAGCACACGGATGGCCTCCGCAATCCAGGCCGCTTCCGTCTCCCGCTCGCGAAAGCCGATCAACGCGACGTGCGAGTGATGGAGATCCTTTCGCTTCTTGTTGCCGGGCAGCATGTCCGGCGTCTCCATTGTTTTGAGCGGGGAAATTGTCTCCGCCCAGCGGTTGGCCAGGTCGATGACGCGCGGCGTGGACCGGAAATTCTCCTGCAGGTCCACCACATCGGAGTCCGACGCTTTCTGAAAGTCCTCCCAAAACTCGCCGATGATCTCTACCTTCGCCCC
>JBDHQG010000324.1:0-5536 GCA_039806925.1 Limisphaerales bacterium | reverse complement strand
AGGTGCTTGAGGTGCCCGCAGGAGTTTCCGCGGCGGAGATGGTGAAACGCTACCGCCAGAGCGGTGCGGTGGAATCCGCTGATCTGGACGTGGTGCTGACGGCGTGTGCCCTTCCGAATGATCCGCGGGTGACCAACGGCGACCAGTGGCATTTGAACAACTTCGGCCAGATGGGAGGCGTCTTCGGGGCGGACATGGACGCCGTGGAGGCATGGAACAATCTCAATTCCGCAAGCAACATCATCGTCGCGGTCATCGATTCCGGGTTGCGCGTGACGCACCAGGACATCGCGGCAAACCTGTGGGTGAATCCGGGGGAGATTCCCGGGAACGGGATCGATGATGATGGGAATGGAGCCGTGGATGACGTGCATGGGCTCAATTCAACGGGGCCAACGCCATCAGGCAATCTCACGGACAACTTCGGTCACGGCACGCATGTGGCCGGCATTCTTGGCGCGGTCGGAAACAATGCCCTGGGCGTGAGTGGTGTCGCTTGGAAGACGCGCATCATGGCGTGCCGCTTTCTGGATGATTTTGGAAATGGCTATGCCGCGGATCTGATCGAGTGTCTGAATTATGCGCGAACCAACGGCGCGCGGGTGGTGAATTGCAGTTTCGAGACGCCCGGACCGATCAATACGACGTTGTCGAACGCGTTCTGGAGCCTGCGCAATGCGGGAGTCGTGGTCGTGGCTGCGGCGGGCAACAGCGGGTTGGATACCGACATCGCCCCGCGTTACCCCGCCTGTTTCGCCATCGACAACATCCTCTCCGTGATGGCCTCGACCCGGAGCGACACTTACCTCGGCTACAACTATGGCGCGACGACGGTCGATTTGGCAGCGCCGGGTTTTGAGATTCTCTCGACCTATTACCGTTCCGATTCGGATTACTATTCGATGAGCGGCACCTCGATGGCCACGCCGTGCGTCGCCGGGGCGGCGGCGTTGATTCTCGCCAAGTTTCCCAATCTCTCCGCGCAGCAGGTGGTGAATCGAATCATCGGGACGGTGGACAAGGTTCCGGATTTCGCGGGGAAGTGCGTCACCGGGGGGCGGTTGAATCTGGCGCGTGCGTTGTCTGGCGGTTTCACCATTCGTCCGGGCACGTATTCATGGGTGCCCACCAACGGCATGACAGGCCTGACGTTGACGGACAACGGCGTGAGCCCGTCCCAACAGCTGGGATTCACGTTCAATTATGCCGGACGGGCGTACACCAATCTTTATGTGGGAGCGAACGGCATCCTTGGGTTCGTCAGCCTAAACCTGTCCGCCAGCGGAAACGCGGACATGCCGGTATCGGCCACGCCCAACGCGACGCTCTGTCCGCTGTGGGACGATCTGAACCCGGCAAGCAGCGGGCAGATTTGGTTTGGAACCACGGGGACAGCGCCAAACCGCAGCGCGGTTGTCACTTGGGCGGACGTGCCGCACAAGGTGACAACGGGAGGCCAGACCAGGTTCACGTTTCAGGCGATTCTTTACGAGAACCAGAACATTCGTTTCCAGTACGCCAAGGTGAACAACGGCAATCCGCAGTATGTGCAGGGCTTGAGCGCGACGATTGGACTGGAGGATTTCATGGGCGGCGTGGCGGCGAAGTATTCGTATCTCGGCTCGCCGAAGACCGTCACGAACGAGCAATCGATTTTGTTTATTCCCGATGGCCGGTCCGTGCTTGTTCCCAACGTGGAGTATGTATCGACGCTGGCGTCGGGCGGATGCCAGCTGCGGGTTACCGGGTTGCCGCGGGAACGTTGCATCGTTCAAGTGTCATCCGATCTGGTT
The DNA here is from genome assembly GCA_039806925.1 of Limisphaerales bacterium. Taxonomy (GTDB): domain Bacteria; phylum Verrucomicrobiota; class Verrucomicrobiia; order Limisphaerales; family JADJPG01; genus JADJPG01. The sequence goes on along the minus strand of JBDHQG010000324.1, from coordinate 3,743 downwards.
TCATGGGCCAGCCTCGCGACAAATCTGATTCCTGATGATGGCGTTCTCCCGGTGGAAGATGCGTCGGCCGCCGGCCCGGGACAGCGTTTTTACCGGGCGGTGATTCAGCCGTGACACTTACGGCTTGAGGATGTGGTTGAACTGGTTGGGGTCTCCCGTTTGTCCCAGGTGCCGGCGCAGTCCGCTGGCGGAGAGGAGTTGCACGCTGCCATCCCCCATCAACATGTTCCCCGCGTCGTTGTGGATGTTGCCCTGCCAGCGAGCGCTCGCCGGATCGAGCAGGGTTGCGACACCAACCAGCTGGGCTGAGTCACAGTTCTGGCCGTCCGTTCCGAGAATGTTCCGGTCTCCCGCCACCTGAACTCCTGGATGACTTTCGTCGGAATCAGTGCCGATGAAGTAGCTTAACGCGGTGTTCTTCATGGCTTCAAAGCCGCTGCCGGGAGTGGTTGTCCAGTCATAGGCGCGATCACGTTCGCCGTCGCTCGGGCATCGGAAAACGCGCGGAGTTGAAATCTCGCTGCGGATCGCGCTGAAGCTTTTCCACGCCTCGACTTCGCCCATGCTGCCGCCGTTGGCCGTCGTTTGCCGCCAGGGGAAACGGCCGTCGTTGTCATCCGCCCACATGCGGAAGGCCAGGCCGGTTTGGCGGAGGTTGTTGACGCAGGAGATGCGCAGCGCGCGGCCCTTGGCTTTTGAAAGCGCCGGCAGGATCATGCTTGCGAGAATGCCGATGATCGCGATGACGACGAGCAGCTCGATCAACGTGAACGCCTGCCGGTGATGGACGCGGTGGACGCGGAACATGCCTCACCGTAGTGGACCGTTTCGGGCCATGCAAGAAACGCGGCGCCCGCGCGTGTAAACAGCGGCTCCGCCAGGAACGCGATTCAATCCACGATTCCGGTTGGTTTTTAGCACGACTTATTTGCCTCATTCGTTTTCCGGTGTAGAATCTTCTCGTGAACAAGTCCAACAAAGGCCGGCCACAGTCCAGTGGTCCGTCTCAGGGGCAGGAGACGCCTCCCGTGGACCAGTTTCCCCCCGAAGACGATTCCAACCAGCTCTCCACGCTGCAGCTTCTCGACCTGATCTCCCACAAGGTGGCGATGCACGGTCCGGTGCCGCCGGATTTTCTCCAGCTGCGCCGCCGCATTGAGGAACTGGAGGAACTGCAGGATCAGGCCCGCAGCGCCGTTGAAAAACTCAGCGAGGCCGTCGACAAACTTCGCGCGCCGGCGCTGCGCCTCGGCACCTTGCTGCAAAAACTTCCGCAAAGCCGGGCGCTTGTATGCGTCAATGGCACCGATTACGTCTGCAACCTGGATCCAGCCATTCCGGAAGCGACCCTGGAAACAGGTTCCCGGGTCTTGTTGAACGAAGCCTTTGCGGTGACTGATTCGTTCGGCTTCGACAAGAACGGCCCGGTCGTGAAAATCGTCGAATTGCTCTCCGACGGACGCATCCGCGTGGGCAACGAATCGGGCATCTCGGATTTGGTCGTCATTCGCTCGACGCTTCTCTCGAAGGACAAGCTCAAGGCGGGCCTGGAAATCCGGCTCGATCCCAACCAGCGCGTGGCGGTGGAGGTCATCGGCACCGCGAAGCGCCTTGACCGGACGCTCACGCGGGTGGAGCCGATTTTGTGGAAGGACATCGGCGGCCAGATGGAGGCCGTGCAAGGCATTCGCGATTCCATCGAGATGCCGTTCCTGCACGCCAAGCTGTTCAAGCGTTTCAACCATCCGGTGCCGAAGGGCTTTTTGCTTTACGGCCCGCCCGGCTGTGGCAAGACGCTGCTCGGCAAGGCCACGGCGCACAATTTGCGGCTGCAGATCCGGGAAAAAACCGGAGAGGATCACCCCGAGTTCTTCCTCAGCGTGAAGGGGCCGGAAGTCCTCAACATGTGGCTCGGAGAATCGGAACGCCAGGTCCGGGACTTGTTCACGCAATGCCGCGAAAAAGCGGCCGAAGGACATTTGGCGTTCCTTTTCATCGACGAGGCGGAGTCGATCCTCGGCACGCGTCACGCCGGGCGCGTCGGCTCAAACATCCTCTCCACGCTCGTCCCGATGTTCTGCACGGAGATGGACGGCCTGGAGGTGCTCCAGAACGTCGTCATCATCATCGCTTCCAACCGTGCCGATCTGATCGATCCGGCCATCCTGCGGCCGGGGCGCATCGACCGGAAAATTCGCGTGCGTCGTCCGGACAAGGAAGCGGCCCGGGAGATCTATCGCATTTATCTTAAAGAAGAACTTCCGCTCGCCGAATCGCGCGATGCGCTGGTGGATTGCGTCGTCGAAGCTCATTACGCGAAGACCGACGAGAACCGGTTCCTCGACGTCACCTACCGCAGCGGCCGGCATGATTACTTGTATCGCGGCGATCTGGCCAGCGGCGCCATCATCGCGGCCATCGTCGAGCGCGCGAAAGAATACGCCATCAAACGCTCCATCGAGATTGGCGATGAATCGCCGCTCAGCCGGCAGGATTTGTTGAACGCGCTCATGAAAGAATATCGCGAGAACGACCTGTTCCCGCCGAGCGACATCACGGAAGACTGGCTCAAGCTCACCGATTTTGATCCCGGCAATGTCGTGCGTCTCTCGCCGTATCGTCCGGCGGAGCGCATTCATTTGTCGGGAACGATTTAGTTCCAGCGTTGACGAATATCAACCAACCTTTCGCGGTCGAAGGAACAACCGCGCCGCCCGCGCCAGCGGTGTAGCTGGGCCGGGCGGCTCGAACGGGTACGGAAGCAACTGTTGCAGCTATGGACATCCAGTTCGGCACCGAAACCGAGATCGGGATTACCCGCCAGAATCCCGAGGGCGTGGATGTCGTTTCCGAATCCATCCACCTGGTCCGCAGCGCAGTGGCGCCGGGCGTGCGCATGCGCTGGGATTACAGCTGCGAGGATCCGCATTGCGATGCGCGCGGCTTCCGGGTGAAGGAGCTTCTTCAGGACACAGACGAGGCCAATTATTTCGCGCAGGACGCCCAGCGCGCCCTGACTTTCAGCGAGATCAAAAGCGATCTGGTGCTGCGCAACGGCGCCCGTTTCTACAACGACCACGCTCACCCGGAATACTGCTCCCCTGAATGCAGCCGCCTGATTGAGATTCTCCAGCAGGATCACGCCGGAGACGCGTTGCTGATGGCGTGCGTGCGCAATCTCAACGAGAATGCCGACAACCCCGTCCTGCTTTACAAGAACAACACGGACTTCCGCGGCCACAGCTATGGCTGCCATGAGAATTACCTCATGCCGCGAAAACTGCCGTGGGACGTGCTCAGCACGTCGATGATTGCCTTCTTCGTGTCCCGGCAAATTGTTTGCGGCGCGGGCAAATTCGGCTGGGAGGAGGAAGACAAGTTCGTCAGCCCGGGTTTTCAGGTCTCGCAGCGCAGCGATTTCTTCTCGGAGCTTCAGAGCGTGGACACGATGCAGCGGCGTCCGATCATCAACACGCGCGACGAACCTCATGCGAACAACGAGCTCTATCGCCGGTTTCATGTCATCGTCGGCGACGCCAATCTTTCGCTCTATGCGACCTGGCTGAAGATCGGCACGACCGCGCTGGTGCTTCAGGCGCTGTTGAACGGCGCTCCGCCCGACCGCGTTCCCCGCGTGGCGGATCCGATCCAAACCATCAAGACCATCTCCCGCGACGCCTCGTGGAAATGGCTTTGCCGGGACACGCAGGGCTACAAGACCTCGGCCATTGATATTCAGCGCG
>JBDHQG010000323.1:0-5551 GCA_039806925.1 Limisphaerales bacterium | reverse complement strand
CTACACAACCCAACTCAACCTATGAAAAGACTGTTGTTCTTCGTTTGCGCTCTTCTTGGTCTGGCGCAGGTTCTCCTTCAGGCCGCCAGTCCGCTGATCATCTCCGAGTTCATGGCCAGCAATAGCCGGAGCCTGACCAACGCCGGCCAGACGGCGGACTGGATCGAAATTCAGAACGTCAGCACCAACGTGGTGAACCTGCAGAACTGGTCGCTTACCGATTCCGCCGGAAACCTGGCCAAGTGGCGCTTTCCCGCGACCAACATCAATCCGGGCGCCTTCATGGTTGTCTTCGCCATGACTCCGGAACGCGCCGTGCCGGGCGCGCCCTTGCAGACCGGTTTTCAATTGTCGGCCGGCGGCGAATACCTCGCGCTTGTCGATCCCGCTGGCGTGGTCGCCAGCGAGTTTTCTCCCGCCTACCCGCCACAGATTCTTGATGTCTCCTATGGCGCGGCCGTCCTGACGCCCAGCATCACTGCGGTCGCCACCAACGCTCCGGCCCGCGTTTTGATCCCGTCCAACGGCAACGACGGGACGAACTGGATGCTGGCGTCGTACAACGACAGCGCCTGGCGCGCGGGCACCAATGGCGTCGGCTATGGCTCGACGGCGAACACGCCGGTCCGTTCGCAGACGCGCACGGACGTGGGAACGACCATGTCGAACGTCAACGCCTCGGCCTACATCCGCCTGCCGTTCGTGGTCAGCGATCCCGCGGAGATCAAGCTGATGACGCTGAAGATTCGCTTCGATGACGGCTTTGCGGCGTTCATCAACGGTGTTCCGGTGGTGCAGGCGAACGCGCCGGAAACGCCCGTGTTCAATTCAGCCGCGACGAACACGCATTCCGCGTCGACCTTGGAAGAGTATCGATTCGGAGCCCTGATGCTCCAGCCCGGGACGAACATCCTCGCGATTCAAGGTTTCAACCAGAGCGCCGCAGACATCGACTTCCTTGTCGCCTGCGAACTCCTGCTCACCGGCGAACCAAAGCCTGCTCCCGGCCCGCTGTACTTCACGACGCCGACACCCGGCGCGGCGAACTCCGGCGGCATCGCGAACCCGGGTCCGGCCATCTACGACGTGACGCATTCGCCGCTCGTGCCGCTCGACAACGAGGACATCCTGGTGACGCTGCGGCTCTCGCCCACCTTCTTCGCGATCTCGAATGTCGTGATGCGCTACCGCGTGATGTTCGACGCGGAAGTGGAGGTGCCGCTGTCCGACGACGGTCTGCACGGCGACGGCGCGGCGGGCGACGGCCTGTATGGGGCGACGATTCCGGCGGGCGCCTCGACGAACGGCCAGATGGTGCGCTGGTCCTTTCGCGCCACGGACGTTCGCGGCAACCAGTCGCGTTATCCGCTCTACGCCAATCCGGCGGACTCCGCCGAGTACCTCGGCACCGTGGTCAACCCCGGCTACGTCACCAGCAAGCTGCCCATCTTCCACATTTTCGCGGGGGCCGGAGTGTTGCAGGCGCCCCGCATAACGCCGGCAACCACCCAGACAGGCGCCGATTCGGAGGCCGGTGGCCGTGTGGCCATCTTCTATGACGGCGAATTTTACGACAACGTCCTCATGGAACTGCGCGGCAACACCTCCGCCGGGCAGAACAAGAAGTCCCATCGCGTGGAATTCAACCGCGAACATCTGTTCCGGCATCTGCCCGCGTTTCCGCGTGTCCGCAAGACCTCGTTCATGGCCGAATTTCTCGACCCCGCCTACATCCGCCAGCACCTGAGCTTCTGGTTGCTCGAGCAGATGGGAATGCCGACGCCGTACTTTTATCCGGTGCGCGCCCAGCTCAACGGCGCGTTCTACGGACTGGTCTTCCACAACGACGTGATCGACGAGGAGCAGGTCGCGCGCATGGGCTTTGATCCGGCGGGCGCGCTCTACAAGGCGGTCGGCAACGCCCTGCCGTCCGAAAGCAGCACGGGTGTGTTCCAGAAGAAATCGCCGCCCCCGCTCACCGACCACACCGACTACCAGACGCTTGTCCGTGCCATCAACGAGACCAACTTTCCGCCGGGCCAGCCCACCAATCTTTCCCAGCGTCGCGCCGCCGCCTACGACATGTTGGACATCCCGGAAGTCATCAACTACCTCGCCGGCGCGCGGTGGTGCGCCGAGAACGACGACGTGTGGGCCAACATGTCGATCTATCGCGACACGTTCGGCGACGGACTCTGGCGCATCATCCCGTTCGACATGAACGCGTCCTGGGGGCAGCGCTATGGCGGCATCACGCCGCTGGACGCGATCGCGGACAGCTGCAAGAGCCATCCGCTCTATGGCGGCTCCACGATCATCGCCTGCGATGGCAGCACCTATAATCGTATCTACGACACCGTTCACGCGCTGCCCGAACTCCGGCAGATGCTCCTGCGCCGGATGCGCACGGTGCTGGACCGTTGGGTTCTGGAGCCGGGAGTGCCGGCGGAGTCACGGCTGCTGGAAAGCCACATCCGGGAGATGACGAACAACATCTGGACCGAGGCATTCCTTGACCGTGCCTCATGGGGCTATTCCACCTGGACGGCCTCCAACAAGCCGCTGACCAACGCGATCAATGAACTGTTCAACGAATTCATCAACCTGCGCCGCATCCATTTTGACCAGACGCACAGCGTCGCCAACACCGCCAAGCCCATTGGCCTGAACCGGACGAACAACGCGGGCATCCCGCTGACGCAGCCGGCCAACGCCGTGTTCCGGATATTCTCGGCTGAGTCGAATCCGGACGGCGGCAACCAGTTGCAGGAATACATCTGCGTCACGAACCCCACGTCCCTGGCGCTCGACATTTCCGGCTGGAAGATCGGCGGCGGGGTGGACTTCACCTTCAAGCCGGGCACGATCATTCCGGAGGCCGGCGTCATCTACATCGCGCGCGATCTAAACGGTTTCAAGACCCGCACCACCGGCCCGCGCCGTGGCCAGGGGCTGTTCGTCATCGGCGGCTACAAGGGCCAGCTTTCCGCGCGCGGCGAGACCATCCTCATCACGGACACGAGTGGCCGGCAGGTGGACAGCTTCACGACGCCCGACACCTCGAGCGACCTGCAAAAATATCTCCGCGGGACGGAGATCATGTACAACCCCTCGCCGCTGGCCGGGAACACGAACGACGCGCAGGAGTTCGAATACATCGAGGTCAAAAACATCTCAGGCAGCGTCACGCTTGATCTCGCCGGGGTCCGTTTCGAGGGCGGCATTGATTTCGCGTTCAGCGGCAGCGCGGTCACCAGCCTGGCGCCGGGCGCGCGCGCGCTGGTGGTGCGGAACGCGGGTGCTTGCATCGCCCGTTACGGCGCGGGTCTTCCGGTGGCCGGCCAGTATGCCGGCAATCTCGACAACGCGGGTGAGCGCATCCGCCTGCTGGACGGCGTGAACGAGGAGATTCTCGATTTCGGCTACAACAACAAGTGGTACCCCGTCACCGACGGCCAGGGCTTCTCGCTGGTGGTGGTGGACGAAAACGCCGAGCCGGACAACTGGGACAGCAAATCGCAGTGGCGTGCCAGCGGCCAGTTGCAGGGCTCTCCGGGCAACAACGATCCCGCGCCGCCGGCCTTCGCGCCCGTGGTGGTCAACGAGGTTCTCTCCTCATCCCTTTCTCCACAGGTGGACGCCATCGAGCTTTACAACCCCTCCGCCAACGTCGCTGACATTGGCGGCTGGTACATCACCGATGACACCCTCACGCCGAAGAAGTACCGCATCCCCAACGGCACGACGATTCCCGCCGGCGGCTTCATCACCTTCGATGAATCGCAGTTCAATGCCGGCGGCACCGGCTTCGCCTTCAGTTCCAACAACGACGAGGCGTGGATCTATTCCGGTGACTCTGCGGGTGAGCTGACGGGTTATGCGCAGGGCGAGAAGTTCGGCGCGGGCGAGGTGGGCGTTTCCTTCGGACGCTACACGAACAGCCAGACGAACACCTTCTTCGTGGCGCAGTCCACGCAAACCCTGGGCGCCGCCAACGCCGGTCCCAAGGTCGGCCCCGTGGTCATCAGCGAGATTATGTATCACCCGCTCGACATCGGCACGAACGACAACTCCGCGGACGAGTTCATCGAACTGCGCAACATCACCGGCGCGGCCGTGCTGATGTATGATGCCGCCGCGCCGACCAACACCTGGAAGCTCACGGAGCTCGTGGATTTCACCTTCCCGCAGGGCGTGACCATTCCCGCGGGCAAGGCCGTCATCGTGGCGAACATCAATGCGGCGGACAGCGTCGCCGCAGGAGCATTTCGCGCGAAGTATGACCTGGCTTCGGATGTGCAGCTCTTCGGCCCGTATGGTGGCAAGCTGGACAACTCGGGCGGGCGCATCGAGCTGAAGAAGCCGGGCGTGGCCACGACCAACGGAGTGCCCTACATCATCGCGGACGAGGTGGAATATCGCGACACCGCCCCGTGGCCGGTGACGGCGGACGGCGGCGGCGCCTCCTTGCAGCGCCTGGTGGAATCCGCCTATGGCAATGACCCGACGAACTGGGTGGCCGTCGGCCCTTCGGGCGGCCTTTCGTACGTCCCTGGCGGCACCGCGCCGAACATCGTCACGCAGCCGGCCTCCACGTTCGGAGTCGCCGGTCGCAGCGTCAGCTTGAGCGTGGCGGTCGAAGGAACCGCGCCGTTCTTCTACCAGTGGCGCTTCAACGGCGTGAACATCAGCGGGGCCAACTCGGCGACGCTGACGCTCGACAACCTGCTGACCCGTCAGGCCGGCTTCTACAGTGTCGTGATCCTGAACTCCGCCGGCAGCGCGCAGAGCGCCACGGCCGAGCTGTCGGTGCTGTTGCCACCGTCGATTGTTCAAAATCCGGCCAGCCGGTCTGTTTACATCAAGCCCGACCCGAAGGCGGCAAATCTGCCCGGCGGCACGAACGTGACCTTCACCGTCACGGCCAACAGCGTGAATTCCGGGCTCAGCTACCAGTGGCAGTTCAATGGCGCGAACATTCCCGGGGCCAGCCAGCCCTCGCTGACGGTGACGAATGTGCAGCTGGAGGACGAGGGCGACTATCGCTGCATCGTTTCCGATTCGGTCGACACGGTTGCCAGCGCGGCCGCCCGCCTGGTGCCGTGGATTTCGTCGACCATTGTCCAGCGCCCCACGGACCTGGTGGTGGCCGCCGGCAGCGATTTTACGATGAGCGTGGCGGCTGCGGGAAATCCCCGGCGCTTTGCCTACAGCTGGCGTCGCAACATCGGCTCGGTGGTGATCAACACCAACTCCGGCAACTACGCCACCAACTTCGTCACCCTCAACACGGCGAGCGCATTCCTGTTCCTCACGAACAACATGGTAAATTCAGTGGTTCTGTTGTATTCTTGAAGCCTGCTGCTCACGGTACCGGTGTAATCGCTGGTGGTGCGATGCGTGCAGTGTTAGAGAGCGTTGGTGTAACAGACGTATTGGCTAAATCAAAAGGTTCATCAAATCCTCACAACGTGGTAAAAGCAACCATGGATGCATTGATGAAAATGCGTGATGCTGCTGCTGTTGCTCAACAACGTGGTATCTCAATGGA
>JBDHQG010000322.1:0-5555 GCA_039806925.1 Limisphaerales bacterium | reverse complement strand
CGGGCGAGGAACTTCTCGCGGCGGGTGGTCTTCTTCTTGGCGGCGAACTCGGCGTGGGCGAAGGTGGTCTGATGGGTCATGCCTTACCGATCACCAAACCCGCCTCCGCGTTCAAAAGAATTTTCCACCCTGGATTAAATCAGCGTTTCCTTAGGTTCATTCGTGTCCATTCGTGGTTGGGAACCCACCGGCTTTCTCCTTGTGAGCCGGGAGCGGCTGCGGGTATCAAACGACCGTGAACAGTGCGAAACCATTCCGCCTCGGCATCCTCGGTTCGGGCAAGGGCTCGAACATGGTGGCGATTGCCGATGCCTGCGCCGCGGGCCAGATCCCGGCCGAGATCGCGGTCGTGATCAGCGATGTCGAGGGCGCGGGAATCCTGGATCGCGCCCGGGAGCGGAACCTTTCCGCCGAGTTCATTCCGCCGGGGAAGTTTCGCACGAAGCTGGACGAAGCGGCCGAGCAGGCGTTCGTGCAGCGCCTGACGGAGGCGAAGGTCGATTTGATCGTGCTCGCCGGGTTCATGCGGATCTTGAAGGGCGAGTTCCTGCGCGCGTTCGCGAATCGCGTGGTGAACATTCATCCGTCGTTGTTGCCGGCGTTTCCCGGACTCGAAGCGTGGAAGCAGGCGTTGGATTACGGCGTGAAGGTGGCGGGTTGCACGGTGCATTTCGTGGATCAAGGGATCGACAGCGGGTCAATCCTCGGTCAGGAAACGGTGCCGGTGCTGGCGAGCGACACGGCGGCGACGTTGCACGAGCGGATTCAGCAGGCGGAACGGCGGTTGTATCCGCAGGTGGTGCGGGCTCTGGTGGAAGGTCGCGTAACGGTGAAGGGCCGGCAGACGGTGATTTCGGGTGAGCGGGTGTCTTGAGGGCGCGGATGGGGGTGGCTGAGTTTCCAAAGAAAAAGATCGCTTTGCAGCGGTTTCGATGGCAGATCAACCGCTCCACACGGGGGGAAACCCCGGTGGGAATCCATTGTCCGGGTGAATTTGAAGTGGAATTTGCGTCAGTCGCAGAATGAAGAGTAAGCCAGATAAACAGAAGCTGCGTTTCGGTTTGCCGAAGGGCAGCCTGCAGGAAGCCACCATCGAAAAAATGGCCAAGGCCGGCTGGAACGTGTCGGTCAGCAGCCGTTCCTACATCCCGTACGTCGATGACGACGAGCTGGAGATCCGCATGATTCGTGCGCAGGAGATCAGCCGGTACGTGGAGCATGGCTACCTCGATTGCGGCATCACGGGTCTCGACTGGGTGATGGAAAACGGCTCGAAGGTTCACGAAGTCGGCGAATTTCTTTTCAGCAAAGCCACGCGCAAGCCCACGCGCTGGGTGCTGTGCGTGCCGGAGGAATCATCGATCAAATCGGTGAAGGATCTTCAGGGCAAACGCATCGCCACCGAGGTGGTGAACCTGACCAAGCGTTATCTCCGCAAGCACGACGTGAAGGCGGAAGTAGAGTTTTCCTGGGGCGCGACGGAAGTGAAGGCGCACGAGCTGGTGGACGCCATCGTGGAAGTGACCGAGACCGGTTCCTCGCTGCGCGCGAACAAGCTGCGCATCGTGGATGAACTGCTCGTGTCCACGCCGCGTTTGATTTCGAACCACACCTCTTGGAAGAACAAGTGGAAGCGGCAGAAGATTGAAACGCTCGCGTTGCTGCTCGAAGGCGCGCTGGAAGCGGAGGCGAAGGTCGGCCTGAAGATGAACATCGAGGAGAAGAACCTCCAGAGCCTCCTGACCGAATTGCCGGCGCTGCGCCGCCCGACGATTTCCAACCTCAGCCAGAAGGGCTGGGTGGCCGTGGAAACCATCATTGACGAACATGTCGTCCGTGAATTGATTCCTCAACTGAAGGCATTCGGAGCCGAAGGAATCATTGAATATCCGTTGAACAAAGTCGTATACTGAGCGCGCTCAAAATTTATGGGTTCACTGAAAAAACGTCGTAAAGCGAAAATCAACAAACACAAACGCCGCAAGAAGCTGCGCGCGAACCGCCACAAGAAGCGCACCTGGCAGAAGTAGTCCGCGGACTGCTTCCGACTGTGGCGACGAATCATCATCGGACGCAACTCCGCGGCGGGTTGCGTCCGATGCGTCTCCAAGCATCTTTTCGCATGCCGTCACGCATCCTGATCGGGCTGGCCGGTTTGGTTTCGGCTGTCTTCTTGATCGCCGGATGCTCGACCATCCCCGGAAACGATTCATCAGGCAAAGCCCGCGCTGATGGCGGCAAATCCCCCGCGGAATCCACCGATTACTCCGCCTCCGCCGTCAAGGCCCGCACGGAATCCCACGCACACTACGCGATGGCGATTCTGCACGAGCAGAACGAGGACTACGATCTCGCCGCCAACGAGTACTTCCGCGCCGCGATGGCGGATGCCGGGAATGAACCGCTTGTCCTCGAAGTCTCCGGCAAGCTGATCCGCTTCCGGCAATCCGAGAAACCGGACGAAAAGACCGCCGAGATGCGCGACAAGGTGATCGATCTTCTGCGCAAGGCCACGAGCCGGCCAAACGCCAGCGGCCTGCTCTGGGCGCGGCTCGGACTGGCCTACTCGATGGCCGGCAAGAAGGCGGAAGCCATCGAAGCCAACCGGCAGGCGATCAAGCGCATGCCGGACTCGCTCTCCGGCTACCAATACCTCGCGCAGATTCATCTTCAGGGCGGACAGATCGAGGAGGGTTTGAAAGTCCTCGACCAGGCCGCGCGCCAGCCTAAACCCGACGCGTTCTTCCTCATCGATCTCGGCGAAACGTACGTGGCGTTCGGACGCGCCGGCTCGATGGACACGGTTCGCGCGCGGGCGATGGATGCCTTCAAGCGCGCCTCGTCGCTGAACCCGACGAACGTGATGTTGCTTCAACGCCTCGCGGATGGATTCTCCGCGTTGGGCGAGACGGATCAGGCGATCAAGACCTACGAGGATCTGGCGAAGCGGCTGCCGACGCTCGCCGCGGTTCGCGACAAGCTGGTGGAGCTCTACATGCGCAAGCAGGACCGCACGAACGCGGTGGTTCACCTGCGCGTGCTGGTGAAGGAATCCCCGGCGGACGCGCGCACGCAGTATTTGCTCGGGAGCATTTTGTTTGAGGACAAGCAGCCCAAGGAAGCGGTCGATGCGTTTCGGCGCACCATCATGCTGAGCCCGAATTTCGAGCCGGCGTATTACGATCTCGCCGCCGCGCAGATGAACGCGGAGCACCCGGGCGACGCGTTGGAAACGCTTGACAAGGCGCGGAAGAAATTTCAGTCGAGCTTCGTGGGCGAGTATTACACCGCGCTCGCCTACAGCCGGCAGAAGGATTACACGAACTCCCTGAAGCATCTCACGGCGGCGGAAGTCATCGCGCGCGCCACGGCGACAAACCGGCTGAATCACACGTTCTATTTTCAAATCGGCGCGGCGCATGAGCGGAACCAGCAGTTCAAGGAGGCGGAAGGCTACTTCCGCAAGTGTCTGGAGCTGGCGCCGGATTTCGCGGAGGCGCTGAACTACCTCGGCTACATGTGGGCGGAGCGCGGCGAGAATCTCGTGGAGGCGCGGACGATGATCGAGAAGGCGCTGAAGCTGGAGCCGAAGAACGCCGCGTTTCTCGACAGCATGGGATGGGTGCTCTTCAAGCTCGACAAGCCCAAGGAGGCGCTCGGTCACATGCTCAAGGCGGTGGAGCTGAATGACGAGCCGGATGCCACGCTCTTTGATCACTTGGGCGACATCTACGCCGCGTTGAAGCAGCCCGACAAGGCGCGTGAGGCCTGGGAGAAATCGGTGAAGATCGAGCCGAACGAAAAGGTCCAGGGCAAGCTCAAGAGCGGTTCGGTCTCCAAAACTCCCGCCCCGGGCGCGCGCTGATCATGGGCTTCCAGTTCACCAAGCACTATTCCGTCGAGGAAGCCGAGGAGATGATTCCGCAACTGCGCCTGTGGTTGACGGAGCTTCGGCACCATCGCGAGAAGCTGCAAATTGTCGAGGACCGGCTCTCCCAGTTGATGGCGTCAGGTGGAGATTCCGGCGGCAACCTGGTGAACGATTCCGTCCGGCACATGGCTGGAATGCAGAAATATCTCGCCTACTTCCGCGAGCTGGAATTGCAGATCAAGGACATCGATCGCGGGCTGGTGGATTTCCCGGCGGTCGTCGCCGGCAAGGAGGTCTTTCTCTGTTGGGAACAGGACGAGGAATCAATTGAGTTCTGGCACGATCTGGAGTCCGGGTTTGCCGGACGCGCCCGTCTTCCGGGCGCTTGACGTTCGTCCGGCCAATGCAATTCCGTCTTGAGAGGGTGGACGCTTCTTCCGTTCTCTTCGCGGGACCGTCGTATGCAGCAGGCGAGATTCCGGCTGAATCGGTGGCGTTCCGGCGGAGTCGAATCGATGACGTTCGTGGATGAAGTATGAGCATCACGCAGATACTGCTGGATAAGGGGCTCCTGACGATGGAGCAGCTGGCCGAGGCGATGTCCCTGCAAAAGGCGGAGGACTTGCGGCTCGACCGCGCCCTCGTGCAGCTTGGCCATCTCACCGAGCGGCAGCTGCTCGAGGTGATGTCCGAGCACCTGCACATCCCGATGGCGAATCTGGAGGAGGTGACCATCGATCCGGAAACGTTGCGCGCGCTGCCCTCGAAGGTCGTCTATCGCAAGAAGCTCGTGCCCATCTCGCGCTCGAACGGCACGCTCAACGTCGCCACGAGCGACGCGTTCGATCTCTACGCGTTCGACGACATCCGGCTGATGACCGGCTTGAACATCCAGCCCGTGCTGGCGCCGCGCGAGGACATCGACAAGTTGATCAAGGCCCACTACGGCCTGGGCGGCGACACCCTTGATGAGATGGTCGGCTCGGACGACGCGGAGACCGGCAACGGAGTCACCGAGGGCGGCGAGGATCTGCTCGACATGGCGCAGGAGGCGAGCGTCATCAAGCTCGTCAACGAGATCATCCTTGAAGCGGTGAACGAGCGCGCGAGCGACATTCATATCGAGCCGTACGAGCATCACATGTCGATCCGTTACCGCATCGACGGTGTGTTGCAGGAGGCATCGGTGCCGCCGCAGATGCACCGCTTCCAGGCGGCGATCATCAGCCGCATCAAGATTCTCTCCAGCCTGAACATCGCCGAGCGGCGCATCCCGCAGGACGGACGCATCAAGTTCAACGTCGGCGGCCGCCAGATCGACGTGCGCGTGAGCGTCATCCCGATGCTCTTCGGCGAAGGCGTGGTGATGCGTCTGCTCGACAAGTCGAACGTGCTCTTCACGCTGCCGCAGCTCGGCATGGACGCGCAGACGTTCGGGCTTTTCAGCGGGCTCATCGAGCGACCTCACGGCATCATCCTCGTCACCGGCCCGACCGGCGCGGGCAAAACCACGACGCTCTACGCCGCGCTCAACGCGATTGTTGGTCCGGGCATCAAGGTCATCACGGTGGAGGATCCGGCGGAATACAATCTCGCGGGGGTGAACCAGATTCCGGTGAACGCCGGCGTGGGCATGACGTTCGAGCGCGGGCTGCGCGCCATCCTGCGCCACGACCCGGATGTC
>JBDHQG010000321.1:0-5585 GCA_039806925.1 Limisphaerales bacterium | reverse complement strand
TTGCTGCAAGTTTATACCCAGCCAGCCCCCCACATAGCCTTTGAAAGAGAAGTTGGAATTTGTTTCCAACCTGTGTAGCGCGGGAATCCCGCGAGGCCCAATATTTGCGAGTCCAACAAGACACACCCATGAACTGGATGGACTGTTCGTACGCGAAGCGTGCGCTTCCAAAGCTGGAATCGCCGAAACTCCGCCATCTGGAAGGAGGGGCACGATTGCCGCCGCTGAACAGCGGAGCGTGACATATCTGGACAGCTGGTTGGTCGCAAATGATCTGAGAAAACGGGGGAGATTGTATTGAACCATCTTGCGATAGACGTGTTCCGCTGCGCGATTGTCGCTGGCGAGGATTTCGACCAGAGGAGGAAGTGCATTCGTTCCTAAATGGGACATCATTGCCTGGATGTCCTTGTCCGTCGCGGCAGTTCTAAAATCTCGGATACCAGCGACCCACTGCTCCACGCTCTTTCCTTTGTATGTTGCGCGACCACTGCCATTGCGGAACCAAAGCACAATCACACATGAAACACCGAGCAGTGCTGCCAACCATCTGAGCTGTCGCTTGGAGTACACGAATCGTGGTGAGTATGGTTACCTCGGCACCGCGACTTGCTGCAGAATCGTCTGGATCACCTCACCCACCGACAGGCCTTCGATCTCAAACTCCGGGCGGAGGATCAGGCGGTGTTCGAGCACGGGGACGGACATGGTTTTGATGTCGTCCGGTGTCACGTAGTCTCGCATCGCCAGCGCGGCGTGGGCGCGGGAGGCGAGGAGGAGCGATTGCGTGGCGCGCGGACCCGCTCCCACGAGCACGCTCTCGTGCGTGCGGGTCGCGCGGATGAGATCGACCGCGTAACCGGTCAGTTCCTCGCGGACGGTGATGTGGATGAGTTGGTCCCGCAGCGCCTGAAGTTCCTCGGGCTTCATCACGGACTGGACGTTACCGCTGGCGAGCGTGGCTTCCGGCGATTCCTTGCCGAGCGTGCGTTGGGCGAGGCTGAACTCCTCGTCGCGACCGGGCGCGGTCATCGTGATCTTGAGCATGAAGCGATCTTTCTGCGCCTCCGGCAGCGGATAGGTGCCTTCGTATTCGATCGGGTTCTGCGTGGCGAACACAGTGAAGTTCGCCGGGAGCGGATGGGTCTCGCGATCGATGGTGACGACGCGTTCCTGCATGGCTTGCAGCAGTGCGGATTGCGTCTTCGCCGGAGCGCGGTTGATTTCATCGGCGAGCAGGAACGACGTGAAGATGGGGCCCTTCACGAGCGTGAACTCATTCTTCTGCAGGTTGAAGACGCTGGTGCCGGTGATGTCCGCGGGCATGAGGTCCGGCGTGAACTGAATGCGCGCGAAGTCGCAGCCCAGCACGTGCGCGAGCGTGCGCACCAGAAGCGTCTTGGCCACGCCGGGCACGCCTTCGATGAGCGCGTGCTGGCCGGTGATGATGGCGATGAGGCATTTGTCCACCACGTCGGCCTGGCCAATGATGACTTTGGCGACCTCGGCGCGGGCGGCGGCGAGCGTGGATTTGAGATGGTCGGTGCTCATGTCAGGTTCGTCGTTTCAGGATTTCAAAAAAGTCGCGGTACATTTGCGCGGGATTGCGTTGCGCCGGCGGCAGCTGGTTCTCGGCGTCGATCCGCTGCTGCATGGCCGCGAGGCGCTGCGGCGAAGGCCGGCGCGTCCGCGAAACGTGCGCGTTCCATTGCTCGATGCAGATCTTCATCAGGTCGGCGGGCGCGATGTTGCGCTGGAGCAGGTTGATGAAGCCGCTGGCGGAATCGCGCCCGTCCACGTGCCCGGCCTGCTCGCGGGCGAGTTGTTCTTCATGGGGCGGCATGAAGCTGACGGAGTTTCGCCAGACGAAGAGCCCGGCGAGAATCAACAGCGCCATGAAGACGCCGCCCAGGCGATAGTCGCGGATGAGCGACGCGACGCCGGGCTCGCGACTGACGCCGAGGTGGGTTTCGTCGAAGAGAATTTGCCGGGAGGGACCGGCCAGCCATGAGAGCAGGCGGGGCTCGCGATCCTGGCGGAGGGCTTCGTTGCTGAAGGAATAGGAGTCGGCGCAGAGGACGATGCTGCCGCGTCCGAAACGGCGCTCAAGGATCACGGGGAAGACGTTGGTGCGGCTGACCCGGGCGTAAATGGTTTCCCAGGAGCTGTTGGTGTTCTCGAAATGCGTGGCGGTGTGGATGGTGAGGCCGCGCGGCAGAGTGTCGGCGAGATCGGCGCGCCGGAGGGCGGCTGTTTCGGGGACGATCCGATCCCCGATGCTGGCGAGCGGCTCATAGCCGAACTCGACCTGCCAGCGGTCGCGGATGGAGATGGCGCCGGGATCGAGAAATTCTTCGCCGGGCCGCGCGGGCGGCGCGTTGGTGCCCGGACGGACAGGCCGCCTCGCGCCGCCCGCCGCGAAACGGTTGAGCCTCGGCCCGCGTTGAACGGGCATCAGGCTGATGACGAGCCGTCCGCCGCCGCGCACGAAGGTTTCGAGCTTCTGGTAATCCTCCGGCACGAAGCGGAGCGAGGCCGGCTCCGCGCCGAGCCAGAAGAGCGTGGTGTCGCGGCCGTCCGGCAGTTTGCCGGGCGCGCGGAGGTGGCGGCGCGTCTCCACCAGCGGTTCGAGGCTTTCGTACAGCGCCATGGCGCCGAGCGGGTCGGCGCGCAGGGACGAGTAGGGCGGGTAGGAGTCGCCGCTTTCAAAGCGGAGATGAAACAAGTGAACCAGCCCGGCGACGAAGCCAAGGAGCGCGACGACAAGCAGGATGATCGGAATCTTCCTCATGCGCCCGTCCTCAATCGATCCGTCGCCGTCGTGAATTCCTGGAGGAGATCCAGCGTGACGGCGTGCGGGCCATACCAGCTGCGTTCAAAGATGGCGACGTGCCGCGCGAACAGTTCCGGCACGCCCGCCAGCGCGTGGCCGCGGCGTTGCAGCTCGCGCTGGTAGTCGAGGTTCGATTTGAATTTGGCGAGCGTGATCAGCTCGCGCTCGGCGAGATGCGCGAGCGACGCGAGATAAAAGGCGCGCAGCGCCAGGCGCAGCTCGCCGCGCTGGAGCAGTTCGTGGCCGAGCTGCATCCAGCCGTCCTGCGGCAGCTGGTCGGCGCCGACGGATTCGTCGGTGAGGTCGGGGACCGCGCCCGCCGCGATGGCTTCGACCAGCGGTGATTGCTGGTGTCGTTTCCAGAGCTTGTAGAGAAGCCAGGCCACCAGCCCGACCAATGCCACGAGCACGAGGATCACGATCGCGCGGACGGCCTCGGTGAAGGAAAAGCCGCCGGTGGACGGCGGGCTGGCGCCACGGAAGAGGCTGCGGAACCAGTCCCAGGCATCCTTGATGGTTTCGCCGACGGCCCGGCCCGCCCGGCCCAGTTGCTCGGCCAACGCGGCGAAGAAACCCTTCGTCGTGGCACCGGATTCCTCCACGACTTCGCGGGGCAGGCGCCAGCTGTATTCCCGCTGCTGGATGATTTTGTCGATGGAGCGGTTCAGCTCATCGGCGTCGATTCGTGCGCGCGGGGTGGCGGGCGCGGGCGACGGGGCTTCCAGGTCCGCGGCCTTCATCGGGCTTTGCGCCGCCACGATCAGGAGGGCGACGGCGAGGGCCGCGGCGCGCGTCGGCGTCGGGAAGCGGCGGAGTTCGGCGCGGAGATCTTGTCCCGTTTGCAACGATTCGCCGTAGAAGGTTCGCAGGACATAGGTGGCCTTCAGCAGCGGATCGACGCAAATGAACGTGAGCGCCGCGGCGCCGGCGAGCACGGTGGAGTTGAGCGCCGCCCACGGGCTTTGCGTGAAGACGGTCTCGATGCCGAAGAGAATCTTGAGGAGGAAGGGCACGCCCAGCAGCGCGGACATGATGTTGAGGAAGACGAACATCACGAAGAATTTGATGATGAACAGGAGGCTGTGGTTCTGGTGCGGCCAGAGCAACGCCTGACGCCAGGACCGGCGGATGATCCCGCCGGGACCGAGCTCCGGGTTCGCGGCGAAGACGGTCGCGTTCGCGAAGAACGCATAGGCCCAGCAGGAGGGCAGGATGAGGATCAGCGACAGCGGAAGGAGGAAGAGGCCGGCGGGCTGGAGAATGGCCTGATGCACGGCGATGCGGACGAGTTCTGAAATGTTCCAGCGCACGGGCGCCTGGCCGCACAGGCGGTTGACCAGATGGCGCGCAAAGACGGCGTGGCAGCATTTCATCCAGAGAAACAAGGCCGACAGGGCGAGGACGCCGGGCAGGAGACGCTCGTGGGCGAACGCGCTGCGGGCCATGTCGGACCAGAAGTAGAGAAGCAGCAGGATGAAGGGGAGCGTGCCGGTGACGTAGGCGCCCCAGGCCGCTGGCGGCGCGTGACGGAGCAGGTGGAACGCCTCCTCGATGAGCTCGATGGCCGGCTTGTCCTCGTTGGCTCGTTTCGATTTCATCGCGGCTCAACGTCCACCCGACACGCCGGTCCGCCACACGCTGCCGTCGTGGAACGTGCTCGGGATCGCCAGCAGCTGGCGGCCGAGCAGGTAAAAGAACGTGACGGTCAGGAAAATTCCGAACGCCACCTGCGCCGCCCGCAGCGCGTGGACGAAGAAGCTGCGCCGGGTCAGCGGAATCTTCGCCAGCTTCTTGAGGCACGCGGCGCAGAGCAGGCGGTCCTCATGCTCGGTGACGCATTCGCGGCAGAAGAAACGCCGGCAGCCGGGACAACGCGCGACCGCTTCCCGGAGCGAGTGCTGAAAGCAGCGTTGTTGGCTGAGACCCGGCATGGAGGGAGAGTGCTGGAATTGCGGCGCGAATCAAGGGCCGGGCGACGGGGCGGAACTGGAGCCGGGAGAAATCGTTGCCTCGGCTGCCGGCGAGGCGGCGGCGGTCGCGGGCGCTGGTGAACCCTGGGCCTGGGCGAGCAGCGGCTTGAGCTGTTCGAGAAAACGTTGCGATCTTTTGATGCGGTTGAGCGGCGTAATCCGGGTCGTCTGCACGGCGGTCTTGACGTAGCAACTGCAGGTGGGACCGCGCAGGATGTTCATCACGAGCCCGAACAGAAACACCGCGGCGATACACCAGAAGACGACGGCGCCAACGTCTTCCAGCATCAGCGCGATGGACGCGAAGGAGAAGAAGCCCAGCAGCCAGAGCGCGGAATAAAAAATTCCCCACTGGTTCTTGCGAATCACGAACGCCTGGATGTCGCGAAAGAAGAAACGGCGGTACGATTCATTCCACGCGGTCAAGCCCACGAGCATCAGGTGGTCGGCCGCGAGGTAGAGCCGCGCGTATTGGTAAACCTCCATGCCCAGGCCCGGCACGCGCTTGTAGGGATTCGGCGTGGCGCTCATGAATCAGTGGCGATGACCACAATCCCGAAGCCGATGCCGACGAGTTGCAGCAGCGCGATGAAGATCGCGATGTAGGAGCGCAGCCGCGTCCGCGGCACGAGGCTTCCCGGTCGTCGCCACGACAAGATGGCAAAGTAGATCGCCGCGGGCGCGGTGACGATTGCCACCGGCCACACCAGGAACGCGCCGGCCGCGAGGATCAACGCGGCGGAATCATACATCACGCGGTTGGTTTCCAGCGCGTGGATGCT
>JBDHQG010000320.1:0-5603 GCA_039806925.1 Limisphaerales bacterium | reverse complement strand
AAAGAAGGTGACGGGTTCGTTGATCACCCGGCGTCCCAGCGCGGTGCCGTCCTTTTTGTAGGCGGCGAAAAGGGTTCCGGCGAGGAAGTGGCGCTCGACCTGGCTGATGATCGCGGAGGTCGATGAGTTGTTCACGGTGTAGAGCACGTTCGACATGGTGACCGGCCAGAAGAGGTTGGCGAAGTGGACGGCCTGGACGTGCAGGTGGGCGGCATTTCCGTTCCAGGAGTCGGGCCATCCTGCCGGCGGCATCCTGGTGGCCGGGTTGTAAACCCACGCCCAGATGTTGCTGAACGCCGCCGCGCTCGGGGCGACGCCTCCGCTCACGGGCAATGCGAGATCGCGCTTGGTGTTGCTGATCAGCAGGCCGCGCGCGCCGGTGGTGATGAGGTTTGTTTGAACGCCTTGCAGGCCGTTGGTGTTTTGGGTGTAGGGAAGGACGGTGGAAACCAGCGGGGTGTCCAGCAGCAGTATGCGCCGGGAGTTGGTGTCGTTCGGAAACTCGGGCCATACCTGCTGGACTTGGTTGGTGTTGAGCCCGCTGGCGCTGGCGACGAATCCGGCCCAGTTGGTGCCGGCCGGGATGGCCTGACGGATTCGTATCGCGTCGATCAGGGAATTTCTCAACCCGGCCAGATTCCGCTCCTCGTCTTTCCAATGGCGATCCAATTCGGGCGGGGCGATGCGGGGCATCAAGACGATGCCCGTCACCGTGAGGCCCGCCAGCACGAACAGCCAGAGCAGCGCGCTGAAGCCGCGGGCGGCGTCACGGGATCCGCCAGCGGTTGCTTTCATACAGGAAGTTCACGCCGGATTGCAGAGTGTGGATCAGGTCCAGGCCCATTCCGGCGTCTTTGGCCTTGTAGAGACGGAAGCAGGTTCCATTCAAATAATAGGCGTCGACGGCCGCCGCGGAGTCCAACATGGTGACGGGTGCGTTGTCGACCTGGCGTAGGGGCTGGTTGGTCGGATAGTCGGTGTTGCTGAAGGTGACCCTTTGGAACAGGGGCGCCAGGTTGATGCGTTTCACATGGAGATATTCTCCGTTCCCGGTCCAGGTGGGGCTCCAGATGTTTTGGGCCGAGCCGGCACCCGATTCGCTGACGGCGGATTTGGATTCGCCGGGGGATGATTTGGTCGCGGGATCGTAGCTCCAGTTCCAGATCGAGTCGTAGGTGGACTGGCTGGGGGCGGGGCCGCTTTTGACAGGCAGGAACAGCTTGCTCTTGTGAGAGCTCAGGATCATCAGGGTCGCGTTGGCCGCGCTGGCCGCGCCGGTGGAGCTTTGCGTCCAGACCGGGCTGGAGGAAGGCGAGCCGGGACTGAACGAGGGATTGATGAGGTAGACGCGGTAGGTGGAGCTGTCCGAGGGATTGACCCGGCCCACTTCATCGACGGTCAGGCCGGTGAAGGCCGCGATGTTTGTTGTCCATGTGGTGCTGCCGGGAATGGTTTGATTCGCCCTGACATATTGCAGCAGGCCCTCTGCGAGGGCTTCCAAAACCTTGTCCTCCTTCTCGCCATTGGAACGGCTGATACGCCGGCCGAGGTTCGGGGTGAGAATCGCGGCGACAATCGCCATGATCGCCAGCACGCCGACCATCTCGATCAGGCTGAAGCCGGGAGGGGATTGTCCTGGGGGCGGGAGTGGTTTCATGAGTGTTCAGCGGGCGTCGAGCATGGTGGCGATGGGGAGGAACACGGCGAGGGCCACGATGCCCACCATGACGATCAACCCGACAATCATGACCGGCTCGAGGATGGCGAGCAGCTTCTTCACCTGGCGCGGAACGATTTCGTTGTAGTAGTCCGCAACGTGCTGGAGGGATTCGCCCAGGGTGCCGGTGGTCTCGCCCACGGCCACCATCTGGACCATGAGCCGGGAGAAGAGCGGGTTCGCCTTCATCGCCTCGTTCATCTGGCGGCCGGAGTTCACGCTCGTTTCCAGCCCGGCGACGGCGTCCGCGAGAATGCGGTTGCCGGCCAGCTCGCGGCACAACCCGAGCGCGCCGAGCAGCGGAATCCCCGCCTGGTACAGAACGGCCAGGTTTTGCGCCACGCGGGAGAGGCAGACGAGGTGGTGAATGGGGCCGAAGACGGGGATGTGCAGGCGCACCCGATCCAGCAGGCGCGCGATCCGATCCGATGCGCGCGGGCCGGCCTGGATCGCGATGGCGATTCCGGCCAGCGCAAGGCCGACGATCCAGCCGTGCGCCTGCATGAACTGGCTGAGGTCGAGAAACAGCCGGGTGATCCAGGGCAGGGGAACCTTGATTTCATTCAGCACCGCGGCAAAGCGCGGGATGAGGAAGGTGAAGACGAGGAAGAAAAAAGCCACGGTGGCCATCAGGACAAACGCCGGATAAAGGAGCGCCTGGCGGATGTCGGCCATCAGGCGATCCATCCATTCATAATAGCGGCGAAGCTCCGCGCAGGTTTCGCCGACGCGCCCGCCGGCCTCGCCCGCGCGAATCAGGTTGATGGCCAGCGGAGGAAAGGTGCGCGGGTGAAACGTCATCGCCTCGCTTAGCACGGCGCCGGCCTTGACGCGCGCGAGGATGTTTTCCTGGACCTCGCGGAAGCCGGCGTGCGTTTGATCGGCGAGGCCGAAGGCGAGGGCATCGACGATGGTGACGCCCGAGCGGAGTTGCAGTCCTGTCTGGAGAAAGAACTCGATGAGAACGCGTCGCGGGACGGGACGGTTCCCGCGGCTCCGCATGTCCGGGCCGGTACGTGCGGTGCGCTCCCGGGCATCGGCCAGCCATTGGCCCTGTTTGCGCAGGAGCGTTTCGAGCGCGGACTCGCTCGACGCTTCCATCTGGCCGCGCAGCGCCTGCCCGAGGTCGTTCACGGCGGTGTATTGGTAGAGCGGCATGATGAGTCTCGGTCAGGCTTTCAAGGCTGGCTGGCGCGAAGGACTTCTTCGAGCGTGGTAAGTCCCTGCATCGCCTTGTTCAGGCCGTCGTAAAACATGGTGGCGAAACCGCGTTCCTTCGCCATCGCCTGCAGGCGGGTCATGTCGAGACCGTTCACGATGGCCGCGTGGTAGGAGACGTCCATGGGGAAGAATTCGTGGATGCCGATGCGCCCGCGATAGCCGGTCTGCGAGCAGGCGGGACACCCGGCGGCATCCCAGAGGGAGGGCGGAAGATCCCCGCGCAGACGGACTTCCAGCCCCTGCAATTTCGCCTCCGGGTCCGCGACGGGGACGCGGCATTCCGGGCAGAGCCGGCGCACGAGCCGTTGCGCGAGCACGCCGATGAGCGTGGGGGCAAGCAGATAGGGCTCGACGCCGAGATCGACCAGGCGCGGGATGGCGCCGAGGGCGTCGTTGGTGTGCAGCGTCGAAAAAACAAGATGACCGGTGAGCGCGGCGCGCACCATGAGCTGGGCGGTCTCGGTGTCGCGCGTTTCGCCGACGAGAATGACATCCGGATCCTGGCGCAGCAACGTGCGCAGGCCCTCGGCAAAGGTGAGGCCGACGGCTTCGTTGACCTGCGTCTGGCGCACGAGGGGAAGCTGGTACTCCACCGGATCTTCGAGCGTGAAGATGCTGTTCTCGGTGCCGTCGATCAGGTTGAGCGCGGTGTAGAGGGTGGTCGTCTTGCCGCTGCCGGTGGGGCCGGTGACGAGGATGACGCCGTGGGGTTTGTCGAGCACGGAGCGGAATCCCTGTTCAACCCCGGGGGAGAATCCGAGCGCCTTCAAGTCCAGGGAAACGCTGTTCCGATCCAGGATGCGGATGACAATGCTCTCGCCATGCGCGGTGGGCAGGGTGGAGAAGCGCAGGCCGACTTCGCGTCCGGTCACGGAGACGTTGGCCCGGCCGCCCTGGGGACGGCGGTTTTCGGCGATGTCCATCCCGCCGATGATTTTCATGCGCGCGATCAGCGCGGGCTGGATTTCCTTCGGCGCCAGATAACCGGATGCCAGGATGCCGTCGCGGCGCAGGCGCAGGCGGAGGATTTTTTCCTCGGGATGAATGTGGATGTCGCTCGAACCGCGGCTCACCGCCTCGCTGATGATCCGGTCCACAAGCCGGATCATCGGCGCGTCCTGTTCCGTGGTGGTGGCCAGCCTGTCCGGGCCGAGCTTCATCAGCTCGTCGATGATTTCCTCGATGCTCTGGCCGCTGGCGTAGAGGCGTTCGATGGCGAGGAGGATGTCGCCTTCGGGCGCGGCGACGAGATTCACCTGCAGGCGCGTGGCCTGTTCCAGCACGTCGAACGCGGTGACGTTCAGCGGATCGGAGATGGCGACGGTGAGGGTGGCGTCGTCGCGCGAGACGGCGACGGCGACGAGGCGGCGGGCCAGCGCTTCGGGAAGCACTTTCGCGAGTTCGGGCGGGATGACGATCTTCGCGAGGTCGATCGATTCGGTCTGCGTCTTCTGCGCGAGGAATTGGGAAAGCGTTTCCTGGGTGACGAAGCCGAGCTGCGCGAGGGATTCGCCGAGGAGCCATCCCTTGCGTTTTTGTTCGCGCAGGGCGAGGTCGAGCTGGGTTTGTGTCACCAAACCACGGTCCAGCAGCCAGTCGCCCAGCCGGATTGCTTTCTGCGTTTGCGCCATACGTCACCTTGGGATCGGCGGAATGGCCGGCCTGTTTAGCGTGTTTCTTGGGCGCGGCGCGCGGCCTTTGGCGGGCGTTGGCTCAGGCGGCCTTCGGCGGGGTCTGTGCCGGCAGGAGGATCGACGGCTGCCGTCCGGCGACCAGTTTTCCCAGCGGCGCAAGCTGGGCGCGAATGCGGCGAAGCTCGGCGCTGAAACGGGTGACGAGGGCGAAGGATTCGTGACTGGTGCTGGTGGCGCAGACCAGCGCGAAGGGCCCGAGCTCGTCCTTCACGGGCAGGAGGAAGAACGGCAGGATCTGGCCGCGCTTGCGCAGCCATTCCGGAACGAAGTTGCGCATCTTCTCATCGTCGGGATTCTGGATGAGGACGTCTTCGCCACGCTTGAGCGGCAGGGCAAACACCCGCTTTTCGGACGGGTCGAGCTGGATCGTTTGATTGTCGTTGAACAACGCGCCGCAACCGTAGCCGGCGTGAAATCGCGGGCCGCCCCGTTCCTTGATGAAGATGATGCAGCCGTGGATCTCCAGGGCCTTCTGGAGCGTTCCAATCAGGAGGCTGAAGAGCTGGCGCGGCTCTGGATTGGGCGCTGAAAGCAGCCGGGAAAATTCATCGGCAACGGCGCCCAGAAGCCGGCCCGCCGGGCTGTTCCGGGCAAGGGAAGTATCGGTCTTGGGGCCGGGGCCGGGCGATGCGTCCGGGCGCGGGCGCTCCGCGGGAACGTAGGCGGGCGGGAGGGGGCGCTCGTCCGCGATTGCCTCCAGCCGGTTGAAGAGGACGGTGGACTCGCGGGCGGTGCCGGCCTTGGAGCTGAATGAATCCAGCTCCAGCGAGACGCTTTGGATCAGCTCCCTGGAACCTTCCGGCGAGAGCTTGAATTGATCGCCGTAGCCGGCGGCGATGGCCTGCACGGTTTGGGAGAAGTTTTCCGCGGTGAGCTCGGGCGAGGCGATGGATTCGGCGACGCGGAGCGCGAAATCCGCGACGGCGACAAGGGCCGTGGCCGGGTTCGTCTCCGCCTGGTGAACGGTTTCC
>JBDHQG010000319.1:0-5603 GCA_039806925.1 Limisphaerales bacterium | reverse complement strand
GAGGGCCATGATGGCGGTCATGCTTTTTTTCACCGGGTTCAAGATGCGCGCGGCGGAGGAAGCGACGATCAAGGTGGGGGACCGTTTTCCGGACATGGCGGAGATGGGAATCGAGGGTGACTGGCCGCGCGAGACGAAGGGCAGGCTGGTCATCGTGGATTTCTGGGCGTCCTGGTGTGGTCCGTGCCGCGGAACGTTTCCCTTGATGGAGGATTTGCACCGCCGCCTGGGCAAGCGCGGCCTGGTCATCATCGCCGTAAACGAAGACAAAAGCCGTGTGGCGATGGCGGAGTTCCTCCGGCAGCATCCGGTTACTTTCATCAACGTGCGTGATTCAAAGAAAAAGCTCGCGGCGGCCGTAAATGTCGCGCTCCTGCCGGCCTCCTACATTCTCGATGGCGAGGGCCGGGTGGTTGCCATCCAAAGCGGCGAGCGCACGATGCAGAACCGCGCCGCGTTTGCGAAGCTTGTTGAGGATCTGCTGGAGAAGCACGTTGGAAAGAAACCATGAAACCGGTTGTGTCGTGCGTTCTGTTGTCGCTGCTGGCTTTCGGGACCAGCGGGTGTGTGAATGTGAAGCCGTGGGATCGCGACGCCCTGGCGCACTACTCGATGCGGCCGGATCGGGATCCGGCCACGCTGACCTTGCGCGAGCACATGTGGTTTTCGCGGGAAGCGTCGAACGGCGGCCGCAGCGTGGGCGGCGGTGGCTGCGGTTGCAATTAGCCCCGGCATTTTTTCAAAATGAACTTCATCCATCCCCTTCGGAGGCTGCCTTGAAAGTTACCTCGCTCATTTTGGCCGCGCTGTTGCAGGTGATGCCGGTTTGCCGGGTGGTGATCGTCAGCCAGGCGGCGGCATCGTCGGCATGGGCATGGGTGATGACGTGGGCGGGGGTGACGGCGTTGCTGGGCGGTTACGACGTGGTATCCGGAGCCTCTGTCGGAATTAGCGGGCTGACGAAGTATTCCGGAACGACGCCCGTCGGCACGCCCACGTTCGACGTGCTGGAGCCGATGGGGCAGTCCTTCCGGTATCGCATCGCGGTGAGCAACCCGGGCAGCGATTTCGACAAGAACTACTTCAATTGCACGCCGCTGCCGCCGGGGCTCTCCATCCACACCAACATCGGCGCCGCAGGATATATCACCGGCGTTCCCCTGGAGGCGGGGACGTTCGTTGTGACGTTGCTGGCCGGCAATTTGAATCACCCGACGCCGGTGGCCGCGGAGGCGACGATTACGATCTATCTGCCCAATGCTCCGCCCGTGTTCACGACGCAACCGCAGGATCAGTCTGTCCCGGCGGGGAGCAATGCCCTGTTGCGCGCCGTGGTGGCCGGGACCCCGCCATTGTTTTACCAGTGGAGCCGTGACGGCCTGGAGATGCCGGGCTTCGTCGCGGATTCGATCTCAATGACCAACGTCCAGGGCTCCGATGCAGGCGGCTACCAGCTGGTGGCCAGCAATGCGTTTGGAATGACGACCAGCGCGGTGGCGCGCGTCACGATTCGCGAACCGTTGGTGGTCCGCCTGTCGCTGGCTTCGTCCGCCGTGAGCGATGGAATGTTTCACGCGCAGGTGGTTGGACCGGTTTTCACCAACTACGTCATCTGGGGTTCCAGCGATTTGCAGGCATGGCGGCCGGTGAGCACGAATTGGGTGACGGACGGCTTGCTGCAGTTCCACGATCCGGCAATCGCCAGCGAGCCGCGACGGTTTTACCGCGCGTCAATCGGGCGGTGAGGGAGGCGGCGTGTGCGGCCGGCCGCGTCAGGGCGCGGGGAGGACGCGATAGAATCGCGCCATGTTGTCGGGCGCCTGCGCGTCCAGATAATCAAGCGTTTCTCCGACGAGCTCGTCCGTGACGAGCGTCGTCCAGTTCACCAAGTTCGTTGATGCTTCGAGGCGAAAAGCCTGTCCATCGAAGCCTTTCACGCGGACTCGAAACATTCCACCAGCGACAAGCCCGCATTCCGGAAGGTCGATGGCGGGCGCAGGCGGGAGAAGTTGTATGCGGGACAAGGCGCTGTTCACCTCCCATCCAGCGTTGTCGCGGGCCTCCGCGAGCAGCGTGTAGGTTCCGGGCACGGAATTGGTCCATGAGAAGTTGAATGGCGGCTGGAGGCGGTGTCCGACTTGCACCCCGTTGACGTAGAACTCGACTTCCACGACGCGGCCGTCCTCGTCGTATGCATCGGCGATTATCTGAACGACCGCCGGCGCGATGAACGTGGAACCGTTGGTGGGCGAAAGCAGGGCGACGCTCGGGGGAGTGCCGCGCGGCATCACGGAGTCGAAGCGCGCGGCGGTCGCGGCGGAGAGATTGATCGTGCGGGCATTGTCCGCGGAATTCGTCGCGGGCGCGGCGATGCCAGTCGGGATCCCGAGGAACGAAACGTCCGGGTTTGAAAAGTAGGGAACTGGCAGCCCGGGTTGATAGGCCATGACGGTGTGATACAGCGTGCCATCGACCTCGAAACGGAGGGCGTGCGAGAAATCAAACGCCCCGCCGAACGGGCTCGTGGTTCGATCGTGCTGGCAGCCGAGATTATGACCGATTTCATGGGCGAGAGACTGGTAGGCGACGGCGAATTCGCGCTGGATCACGCTGAACGCCTTTTCGCCGAAGTCCACCTCCACTTCGCGCATCTGATTGGCCAGTCCATACGGCCCGCCGGTGGTTTCCGTGATCAGGCAGACCAGATCGGCGCGAGATTGTCCCCGCAGTTGTCGGACGTTGTAGAGCGGCCCGTCCTCGCTGTCGTCTTCCAGCTGGTCGAGATCCTCGCTGATGCTCCCGGATTCCGTGTAATCGATCTCGGCGCTTCGAACGAGTTGCAACCGGGCGTTCACCTGGCTGTTTTCAAACGCGAGATTGGCCTCGGCGACGGCGGCGTCGATCAACGCGATCATTCCATTGGTGTCCCCGGCGCCGCTCCTCGCGGCCGCCGTGTAAACGACGAGAAGATCGAGGACGGTGTTGGTTGTGCCGTTGGATTCCGGGGGCATGGAAGCCGCGGAAATCAGCGGTTCGAGGAACATGGCGGGCGGCGACGCGCCGGCGGCGCGCGGTCTGACTCCGCAGGGGGGTGGTTGAACATCATCCATGCGCCGCACGCGATGCTTCCCGTGGCCGGCATATTGAATCTGATACGAGCCGGTCCCAGGCGCGAAGATGGAACCGGCCGCCGCCGCGCCGTTCAATGCGAGCGTCACAAAACCGCCGGATCGCGTTCCGGCTTTGCCCCGCCAGACCACGCGGTCGGCTCCCAGTGAAAGACGATTCGTGAAGGTGAGCTCGATGATTCCACCATTCCCAAGGGTCATCGTCACCCGGATCGGCGCGGCCGCAGCAGGTGAGCGGAGCAGCGCCTGCAGGGCGGGGTTGAACTGGACGAGTGACGAAGTGCCCGCAGCCGACGCGCTTTGGAGGATCGTCTCCTTGCCCGGCGAATCAGCGGCGAGAAACAGCGAAGGCACCGGTTCCATGCCCGCGGTGGAAAACGTGGCCAGCATCCCCAATAATCCCGTCAGCACAGTGTCGCGTGCTTGACTCAGGCCATCGGAAACAAGACGCCGCCAGTTCCAGTCGGGGGCTTTCAATCGGCTCGAAGTATACCTCATTTGCCCTGCGGCTGCACAAGCGGTAATCAGGCGATTAGAAGGTTCTAATCGACGATTAACGGTTTTCCCAAAAGCCCCGCGGCTGCGATGAAAGGTCAACAATGACGGCTTCTCATTGCGTGGTGTGCGCTCGATTCTCGATGAAGTTGCGCGTCGCGAAAAGTGTCTTGCCACAGTGTCCAGAAACTTAACGCGGGCGTGTGAACCGCATCTCCCGCCGCCGGCAAACGCGCGGGAGTCCGGGAATCTGCCATCGAACGACATCATGTATGCGTGGAGGGTTTTCTTCAAAATGGACGATCGTTCACTGGCATGTTTCCGGCTGGCTGCCCTCCGATGCTGAATATGTTGCCGCCAGATTCGAGACGTGGTTTGCGCGAATTGTTCTACGACCCGCCAGACGCGGTGGTTCTCTTGAGCCTTAGTGAACTCTAACCATTGGTTAAGTGTTCTCTAATCTAGGCGCGGCTACTTTCTCGACGTTTCATTAAACGCGCATGACGTCAAACGGCTTGAAGATCAAAATTCAATGAAGTCGAAAGCAATAACGGACAATCAACGCCTGTCGGACGCCCGCTTGCCGGGCCAGGCGTTGCGGCGTTGGGTTGGATTCGCTCTGGGGCTTGCCCTTGAGGGGTTGCTCGCCCAGCGCGTGCGCGGTGAGAATCACGTCGATTACAAGTACGAGGATTACTCCGAGGAGAGCGGGCGCATTCATGTGCGCACGCACGGAATTTTATTTGAGGTCGAGGCGACTTCCGCAGTGTCCGTCCACGGCGAGGCGGTGTTTGATGCGATTTCTGGCGCGACGCCCACGGGCGGGCCACCGCCTTCAGGCAGCCGGCGCGTGCCGCTGGCGACGATGGATGACGAGCGCAGCGCCGGCAATTTGCAGGTGCCGGTGAAGTGGGGCGGACGCCACACCACGACACCGCAGTTCGCCTACAGCCTGGAGAGCGACTACGAATCCGTCGGCCTGTCGCTGAATCACACGATTGATTTCAACGACAAGAACACCACGCTGGCGCTGGGATTCGCGTGGACGTATGACACGATCATGCCGGAGTTCTGGTTCGGCGATAAGGAGTACAAAAACAGCGGGGACATCCTCGTGGGCGTGACGCAGCTGCTCGGGCCGAAAACCGTCCTGACGGCGAACCTCACGCTGGGCGCGGCAAACGGCTACATGAACGATCCCTACAAGGGCGTGCGCTTCGACGACTATCCCGATCCGAACACGCTCTTCCGCGAGAAGCGTCCCGGCTATCGCGACAAGCAGATTGGCTATCTCTCGCTGACGCATTTCGTCACGCCGCTCAAGGGCAGCGCGGAGCTGACCTATCGTTTTTACCACGACTCCTACGGCATCGCGAGCCACACGGTCGGGCTGGGCTGGTTTCAGAAGATCGGGAAGAACATCGTGGTGTCGCCGATGTTCCGGTTTGCCGACCAGTCGGCGGCGGCGTTCTACGGGGTGCGTTTCGCGGGTGACGCCAGCCTGCCGCCGGATGATCCGTTTTATGTTCCGATCCCGGAGCATTATTCCGCCGACTACCGGCTGTCGGCGATGCAGACCTTCACCTACGGGCTGAGCGCGACGTGGAGGATCAAGGATCGCGTGTCGCTCGATGTCGCCTACAAGCGCTATGACATGCTCGGCAAGGACAACGTCACGGCGAAGGACGCGTATCCCAACGCCAACGTCTTCTCGGGAGGAGTGCGCGTATGGTTCTAGCCACGGACACCATCCTCAAGCGCATCCACGAATCCGTCCAGGAGCTGTCCGCGGAAGGCGCGCGCAAGTTTGGTTTCCGCGCGATGGGCACGCGGTGCGAGATCACGGTCGGCGCGGAATCACGCGTGACGGCGGAGCAGTTCAAGCTGGCGGCGATCCGCTGGGTGGCGGAGTTCGAGGCGAAGTATTCCCGGTTTCTGCCGGACAGCCTCGTCACCCGCATCAACCAGAACGCCGGCGTG
>JBDHQG010000318.1:0-5614 GCA_039806925.1 Limisphaerales bacterium | reverse complement strand
AGAGCACGAGCAGATCATCGAAGTCCATGACGTTCGCGGCGCGTTTGCGGGCGGCGAAACGTCTGGCGATGTCCTCAATCTGCGGCGCGAGCATGGAGAAGTAATCGTATTCCTGCGCGACCGTCTCGGCGACGGAACGGCGGGTGTTGAGCGCCTTGGAGAAGACATCCGCGAGCACGTCGGCCTTCGGAAAGCGCGTGGCCTTCACGTCGATCTCCGCCTCGGCGATGCAGGTCTTGATGAGATCGTTGCTGTCCTCGCGATCCATGATCGTGAAGTCCTTCCGGAACCCGAGCAGCTCCGCGTGCCGGCGAAGCATCCGCGCGCCGATGGAATGGAACGTCCCGCCCCAGAGCGATTGCAACTCGCTGCCGAGCAGGTCGGCCACGCGGCGCATCATTTCGCGCGCGGCCTTGTTCGTGAAGGTGAGCAGGAGAATGCGATCCGCCGCAACACCGTGTTCCAGCAGATACGCGACGCGATAGGTGAGCGTGCGCGTCTTGCCCGAGCCGGCGCCGGCGATGACGAGCGAGGGGCCGGGCGCGGCGGTGACGGCGGCGTGCTGTTGCTCGTTGAGTTCCTTCGCGTAGTCGATCTGGAGTTCGACCGGCGAATGGAACGGTTGCAGCACGTAGTCGCGAGACATGCGCGTAGATTAGTACGCGCGGAATCTAGTCGAAAGGAAAATGCGGCTCCCGGTTTTGATGCGACGCGGTGAAACCTTCGTCCATGTTTGTGGTTGGAAAACGGGATCACGGGTCGTAGCTTCGCGACCACCTCGCCTGATTCGATTTGAGGTGGGCTCATTGCGCACAGGGAACATGGTGATGCATACGACATTGGTGCTGGGAACACGACCGGAACATCGGACGAAGCAATGGCTTCAGCCGTGGCTTCGCCTGCTGGCGATGTGCGTTCTCCTGGGCCTCGCCGCAGGCGCGGCTTCGGCGGCCGTTCGGCCAATCGATCTGGCATCGGTGTTGAAGGAAGGTGGTGCGCGCTCGAACGCGGTTCTCAACTGGACGCAGCTTCCGCTGGGGACGAAGGAGTTTGGCGGCGTGCCGTTCAAGATCGACGGCCTCGTCGCGGTCACGGGCATGGACGACGTTCGACGTGGCGAATTGTTTCCATCCCGCGTCGCTCTGGCTTCCGTTCAAGGCAAGACGGAGCGAATTCATTTGCTCCACGGCGTGGCCGGCGGTGAGAAGGACGGCGTTCCCTACGCGAAATTGATCTTTCACTTCGAGAACGGCGAGCAACGAGCGGTGCGTTTGGCCCACGGCGTCCAGGCTCGCGACGCGATGAAGGGACGTCGTCCTGCGCCAGAGGAGGTGCTGGACCCGCGTTCGCGACTGGCGTGGTCATCGGGCGGCGATGATGCGGAACGCAGACGTGCCGGCGTGCGGCTTTACCAGACATCCATTCGCAATCCGTTGCCCGGCCAGGCCATCGCGCGCGTGGAGCTCGTTTCGTTGTTCAGTCAGGGAACGCCCTTCATCGCTGCCGTGACGCTGGATGATTCGGAGGGCGACGACGCGTTTGCTTCGGGTGATGGAACGTTGCGGCGCGTGATGAAGAAGTCGCTCGAACTTCCTGACCGCGTTTATCAAGACGAGCTGGTCGTGCGCATCGCGGACAAAGTCACCGGCCAGCCTTCGACCACGGCGCGCGCGGCGCTGACGATTCGCGATGACGAGGGATCGCTCTATTTCGGCGAGGCGGCGGCGGATGGTTCGGGCGTCGTCCGCCTGCCGTTTCCGCCGCAGCAGACGTTGTCGTTCAGCGTTCTGGTGCGCGCTCCGGGGCGGCTGCCGGTGGTGGTGGAGGGCGCGAAACGCACGGGCGGCGATTTCCCGCGCGAATGGACGGCGACGTTGGATCGTGGCGCGCGCATTGGCGGAGCGGTGAACGATGCCTCGGGTCAGCCCATCGCGGACGCGGCGGTGCTGATTCATCGCGTGACGAGTGTGGGGCCCCGCGAGTTCGAGCGATTGGATTACGAGACGGTCCGGACGGGACGCGACGGCAAGTGGGCCTCGGAGAGCGTGCCCGCCGGCGCGACGAATCTCGTGTTCGAGGTGAGTCACCCGGAGTTTCGTGGCGGGAGCTTTGTCCTGGGACTTCCGCCGGATCCCGAGGTGCGCGCGCTGGCGGCGGCGGATGTGTGGGCCGGCACGGCGAAAATGACGCTGGAGAATGCCTTGCGCCTCGCGGGCACGGTGGTGAGCGATTCCGGCGCGGCGGTTCGCGACGCGGAAATTCATCTCGTGGACTCGAATCGCGGCGAATCCCGGCGCGTGGGAGCGAGTGACGCGGCGGGAAAATTCTCGGTGATTGTTCCCGAGCCGGGACAGGTTTCGCTGATGGTCCAGGCGGCGGGCTACCGCACGCGCCTGCAGGTGTTCAATGCCCCGGCGAACGCGCGTGACGCGCGTGTGACGTTGACGAAATCCTCGCCGCTGGCGGGACGGGTGATGGATCAGAACAACAGCCCCGTGGCCGGCGCGCGGGTGCGGTTGGATTCATGGAACGGCTCGAAGCTGCTGCCATGGCAGGCGGTCACGGATCAACAAGGACGGTTCACCTGGGATTCTCCGCCGGAAGGGAACCTGATGTTCCAGGTCTCCGCGCCAAACTATTTCACGAGCCGGATGTCCATCGGCTCGCCGGCGAACGAAACGCAGATCATCCTGCGCCAGATGTCGCGCGTGGTCGGGCGCGTGGTGGACGCTGAAACGGGCAAGGCGATTGATGATTTCATGATCGTTCGCGGCCGCGCCTACAACGAAGGCGAGCCGATGCGCTGGGAGCGTTACGACACGACGCGCGGCCGGCGCGGGGAGTATTCGGTGCGGCTGACGGACTATGGTTCCAACGTCCGCCTGCAACTGCTGATCGAAGCGCAGGGCTACATGCCGGCGGTGTCGGCGGAACTCAAGTCCGCCGGCGTGTTCACGAACAACTTCGCGTTGAGGAAGGCGCGGGGCATCAGCGGCGTGGTGCAAT
Source organism: Limisphaerales bacterium (assembly GCA_039806925.1). Taxonomy (GTDB): domain Bacteria; phylum Verrucomicrobiota; class Verrucomicrobiia; order Limisphaerales; family JADJPG01; genus JADJPG01. Next base: position 2,608 of record JBDHQG010000318.1, on the reverse strand, counting down.
TGCCGGATGGTTCGCCCGCGACGAACGCGACGCTCGTCCTGGTGGAGCCGGGCGACGAGGCTTACATGGAAAAGCCCGGCGAGCTGCGGCGCAGCGGGTCCGGCGGCGATTTTCAACGGACCAGCCCGCGCGGCGAATTTCAGTTCGCGCCCAAGCTGAATCCGCACACGATCATCGCCACGCACGCGCGGGGCTTTGCGGAAGTGCGCGCCAGCAACGTCATCGCCGGCGGCAAAATCGTGCTCCAGCCGTGGGGTCGCGTGCAGGGCAGGGTGCGCGTCGGCGCCGGCTCGCAGGAAGGCAGGACCGTGAGCATGACGAGCGCGGACTGGGAATACGGCTTCGAGGGACGCTCGGGCGCGCCGCTGTCGCTGTCGCTTCGCACGGAGGCGGGCGCGGACGGAAGCTTCACCTTCGACCGCGTGCCGCCGGGCGAGCGCAAGGTCGCCCTGCAGGTGCGCGTGAATGATCGGAGCTCCGGCCGGGGACAGGGCACTACCCATGCGATGCCCGTGCTGGTAAGTCCCGGTGGGACGACGGAGGTGATGGTCGGCGGCACGGGGCGCACGGTCATTGGCCGGATGACCGTGGCGGGCGGCGATCCGGAGGATGTGGATTGGAAGCGCGACATCCACACGATGTACACGATCCTGCCGCCGCCGCCTTCATTGCCAGGCGTGGTGGTCACGCCGAACATGACGGAGCAGGAACGCCAGCGGGCGTTCCGCGAACACAACGAGAAGCAGCGCGCCTATTGGATGACGGAGGAGGGGCGCGCGCTCCGCCGGAAACACCGGCAATACGTGCTGCTGTTCGAGACGAACGGCACCTTTCGCGTGGATAACGTCGAGCCCGGCGAATACCAGGTCTACGTGTCGCTGACGAACCCGGATCGTCCGGACAACTATTACGAATACATTGGCTCGATGAACAAGCAGGTGACCGTGCCGGTGGCAAGATCGGGCCAGGAGAACACTCCGTTTGATCTGGGCGCCATGTCCGTGCAGGTGCGCGGCATTCAACGCACGGGACGTCGCGCGCCGGCGTTCGAAGTGAAAACCTTCGAGGGGAAAACCATCAGGCTGGAGGATCTGAAAGGAAAATTTGTCCTCCTCGATTTCTGGGCGACCTGGGCCGGCACGCGCAATCTCGACGTGCAGATGCTCAAGGCCGTTCACGACGCCTATGGGGCCGACGATCGCCTCGTGCTGCTCGGGATGAACTTCGATGCGGAAGCCTCGCTCGGAGCCGGCGCGGCGAAGGAGAGCGGGTTCAAGTGGCCGCAGGCGTTTGTCGGGCCGTGGGGGCAGGGGACGATTTACCAGGGGTACGGCTTGCAGGGATTGCCCGACAACGTCCTGATCGATCCGGACGGGAAAATCGCCGCGCGAAATCTGCGCGGTTCAAACATCCGGAACACCATTCGCACCAAGCTCGGCGCCCCGCGCAGCCCCGCTCCCGCACCGCCAAAATAACTCGCCTGGCACGCGGCTGTACTGCGGCCCGGCCGCAGCGGGGTCGGACGTTCCATCACGGAACCATGCGGAGGAAACCACGGATGGACATGAATTCACACGAGGCAAATTCAGGATGATGTTAGGCCACATATGCGCATCTTTCTTACAGTTCAGTCGATTCCTGAGCTGGCATCTTTGCCAGCCATAAAACGTGACGAGGTCTGGCAGCGTTGCCATCGGAAGGCATGGCGGCACTGGCAGACTTGGTTGGCTTTTCTCGTTTCTCTCGGGACGTGGGCCGCCGGATTTTATTTCGTGGTGTTTGCACAGACCGATGATTCTATTTCTTGGCCCCGCATGCTTTTAGGGTTGTTGCTCCTTATTCTTGGGAGCGGCAGTTTTTTCCCGTTTTATGTCACAATGGCGCGCCCCTATATTGCCGAGGAATTGAGACAGTGAACATGTGGCCTAACAAATCGCTGGAGCCAACGCGGGCGAGTCGTCTGGGTTCGCCGGGAAGCCGCAGATTGTTTGACATTGCCAGTCCGCGTGGCTCAGCTCTTATCCGTTAGGCATCTTTCACATGCTATGCCATCCGAACCCGAACAAACCCCACAGCAGCCCGCGGACTCGGATGAGAAGCAGTTGTGCGTGAGTTGCATGTTCCCCAACGAGCCTGCGGCTCATTTTTGTGCGAAGTGCGGTGCACCGCTGACTTCATACGCCGCCACTGGTCCTTTCGAGCACCTTTTTGCAGAGGGCCACGCTTATCGTCAGGCAGCCGAGAGGCCACGCAGCTTCATCGTCGTCCTCGGCATCTGGCTCATCTTCGGAATGATGGCGCTCGCAGGCGCAGCGCTGCTTTTCATCGGGCGAGAAGTCGGCATTGAGTATATCGTTGTCGGCGCGTTCTTGTTGCCCATTTCATTGGTCATGATTTGGAAGACCACGCGAAGTTATTTGGCCCGACCACGCCAGGAGGAGAGACGTGATGCCTCGTAAGAAACAAGGGTGAGCCCGGAAGCCTGGTTTTAGTAAACCGGGAAACCCTCCGGCTGTGCCGGAGAGACTCCCGGAGTTTGACAACTCCGGGAGTCCATTGAGGCTCCGTGTGGTGAACCGCTCAAGGTCAACCACAGGAAACTCAAATC
>JBDHQG010000317.1:0-5637 GCA_039806925.1 Limisphaerales bacterium | reverse complement strand
CGGTGGCCAGTTCCTCGACGAGCCGCCGGTCGATGGAGGGTTGCGCCGCGTAATCAAAGTCTTCGAGCCGTTTCAAGGCGGGGAACTTTGCGAACTGGAGGTTGATCTCGACGGCCTTGCGGTGACGTTCGGCGACTTCGCCGTCGAGCAGATGGCCGAGGAAGTGGCTGTAGGACCAGCTCTGGGCGCCGGCCTGTTGGGCGGCGGTGTCGAGATGGGAACGCGCGGTGAGCAGGCCGAGTTTTTCGAGGTGCTCGCCGGCTTTTTGTTCGTAAATCAACGCGCTCATGGGACCACCTCCTCGTAGGCGCGCAACGGACGCTGCTGCACTTCCCTGGAGCCGTTGAACTGCCAGCGGGGATGATCCTGGGGCAAGGGCGTGCGGGCCACGGCCAGCTTCCACAGATCATCGAGATGTTCGCGTTGCACGAGACACTGGCCGCTTTTGAGCGCCTGCGGATGTTCGGCGAGGATGAGTTCGCCACAGCGGATGGTGACCATGCCCGCGGCGGCGGCGACCTGGACGGTCTGCCCGGCGTGGGCCGGCGGCACCGAGTAGCGGCTGCCTTGATAATGCACCAGGCTTTCCCAGGAGACGACGCGGCGGACGGGCTGGCTCGTGTGATAGGGTGCCACGGTGGAATACGGTGTGAGCGTGGCCTGTTCCTTTTCCTTGAACAACTCCGCGGGCACGCGCTCGGTGGTGCCGTGGAGCCGGGCATTGGCCGTGTGCTCCAGCCAGTGCCGGGCCTGGGCGTTGAGATCCTCCAGCGAGTCGAAGGAACGCCCGGCCAGGAAGTTGTCCTTGAGGTAATCGACCATGCGTTCGACCTTGCCCTTGGTGCGGGGCCGATAAGGCCGGTGGGTTTTGGGCGCAAAGCCGTAATGACGACAGAAGTCCAGGAAGCCCTCGTTCCATTTTCCCGGGCCGAGGCGGACTTGTTTCATGTTGTCGTAGAGAACGGTGGCGGGCCAGCCGCCGAAGAACTCGAAGGCGGCCTGGTGACAATCGATGAGCACGGACAGTTGCATCGAAGTGGTGAAGCGGACGAACAGCAGGCGCGAAAACGACAGCACCATGAGGAAGGCGTAAACGTGAACCGGCTTGCCCGAGGGCGAAGGAAACGCGCCGCAGAACGCCCAGTCCGCCTGGGCCTGCCGGCCCGGCGGCGTCTCGTAACGCAGGGTGACCCGGCGGGAACGTTCACCGGGCACCTTCAATGTGCGCAGGAACCGGCGCAGCGTGGGCAGGGAACCGCCGTAACCCATGCCCTTGATCTCCTCGAGGAGCCGCACCGCCGAGAGCTGATACTGCTGGTGACGGCTGGTCAGATACTCTTTGAAGGGATCGAGCTTGGAGTTTCGTGGCGGGGGTTTGAACTGCAGGGAATGTTCACCGCGCAAGACGCGGCGGACGGTGTTGCGGGAGTGGCCGGTCAACTGGGCGATGGCCCGGATGGACTGGCCTTCTTTGTTGAGAGCTAAAATGTCCATGTAATCAGGGAGTCGGAGCATGGCGGCAGTTCCCGTTGCCGGGAAACCGCCTGAAATCAAGCCATGCGGGTTTTGATGTTGGCGATTTTGGCTTTGGGATCGTCGTCGGGCTGCGCCCTCCTCCTCACCCAAAGCCAAACCAGTATGCCCGCACCCTGGGTCAAATCTGGATGATCACAACCGGGTCAATTTTACATGAACGGTGATAACGACCGCACTTCGGCCAAAAATACGATGAGAAAAAAGTCCGTAACACCGCAGCGCGCACAGTTCCGCCCGCCGCAGCGCGTGGTAAAGCAGCACGGCGAGGATCGCCCGGTCGCGTTTGCCCTTCAGCGTGTCCGCACGCGGCGCGTCCAGCAGTTGCCGCGCTTGCATGTCGGTGATCGCCGGGGTCTTGCCCTCGTTGGCCCCCTCCTTCGGACGCTTCACGCCCTTGACCGGATTGTGCGCGATGGCGTTCCTCTCGCACAGGTAATCGAACAGATCGGACAGCGCCGAGAGTTTCCGCCGGATGGTGGCTGTTAATTACCGCAGTGCCGTCGTAGGAAGTGCCGTTTTTGTGCCGGATTGGGATCGTAAGCTCGGGTGAGTTTACGATGGCAGTGCGGGTGAGGTGCCGTCCTGCGCCGTCCTTTCCTTTCCTTGATCCCTGACTCATCGAGTCCCGCCGTGGAGGGCCGTCAAAAGGCTCGACGACCGACGGAGTTTTCGGGCACTCAGCCGGGATGTTCCACCGGCCTTTTCATTTTGTGCGCGATGAGTCGGCGCTCAAGGACGCGCTTTTTCCCTCAAGCAGCAGCGCTGTCCACGCTGCGAGCGCGTCGAGACGCTGAACCGGCACAGTTTCCTTCGCGGCAATGATCCCGCCCAGGCCGGTGCGCAGTGGGTGCGCGGCCAGCGGGTGTTTTGTTCCAATCGCGGGCAGCGGGGCGGTTGTGGGAAGACTTTTTCGCTCGTGCTGGCGGAGGTGTTGCCGCGGCACACCCTGACGGCTTCGCTGGTGTGGCCGTGGCTGCTGGAGTTGCTGTCGGGGCTTTCGCTCAAGGCGGCGGCGGAGAAGCGGCGTCTGCCCTTTGCGCTGGAGTCGGTGTATCGGCTCGGGCGCAAACTGCGCCAACGGATCGATGATTGGCGTGTGCGGTTGTGCCGCGAACGGCCGCCGCCGACCAGCTCGCAGACCGATCCATTGCTGCACTCGGTCGAGCATCTCCAGGCGGTGTTCACCGCGGAGGGTTGTCCACCGGCATCTTTCCAACTTCGTTTTCAGCATCCGTTGCTGGGTTAAATCCCGGCGGATGCGCTCAAGGACGGCGGCGTTTTTTCCCCAATTGCGGCGACGGTGTTTTTCCGGCGGCGGGTTCCCGGCGGGCGACAACGCGACAATACCCTGCGGCCATCGCACCGTGTTCCGGCAACTTCGGCGGCGTGAAACCAAAACCTCTCCGTCACGGGCGCGCGCGCCGGGCGGGCCACTTGAAAATCCACTCATGCGAAATCCCACTGCCTATCTGAAGATGCGTGTGCTCGGGGCTATTGACATGGCCGAGGGCCACTCCATCGCCGCCCGCATCAAGGCCGTCAGCCAGATGAGCTTCACCGACGAGGAGGGCCACGCGCGTCAGTTCACCTGGCGCACGATCCAGACGTGGTATTCGCGCTACCAGAAGCACGGCGTGACCGTGATGGAAAACCAGGCGCGCTCCGACAAGGGGCGGACGCGCAAGGTCAAGCCGGAGGACATTCTGGAAGCCATCCGCGCCGTGCTGCCCAAGGTGCATGGCGTGCCGAAGCGTTCGGTGCTTTACCGTCTGTGCATCGAGGCGGGGCTCGTGAACCGCACGCAGGTCGCGCGCACGACCTTCTACCGGCTGGTCAAGGACTACGAGTTGCTCAAGCCCGATGCGGACGCTTCGAGCAAAGTGCGCCTGGCCTTCGCGAAGGCGCACGCCAACGAGATGTGGCAGGCGGACACGCTCTACGGGCCGCATGTGCAGCACAACGGTTCGCCGGTGCAGACACGCTTGATCGCGTTCATTGATGATGCGTCGCGCGTCTGCTGTCACGGCCAGTTCTTTGTCGCGGAGAACGTGGACACGCTGATCGAGTCGCTGCGCGCGGCCTTTTACAAACGCGGCGTGCCACAGTCCCTCTACGTTGATAACGGATCGATCTACTCCTCCAAGGAGATCATCCAGATCTGCGCCCGCGTCGGCTGTCTGCTGCACCACACGCCGGTGCGCGATGGAGCGGCCAAGGGAAAGATCGAACGCTTCTTCCGCACCGTGCGCGATCAGTTCCTGGCCCGCGCGCTGGACTTGAGTTCGCTCGAAGCGCTCAACCGCCAGTTCACGCAGTGGGTGGAGGAACACTACAACGCGCAGGTTCACTCCGTGCTCGGCATGAGTCCGCTGGATCGCTTTGCCCTGGATCGCAAGTGGGTTCGCTACCTCCCGCCCAATGAGGCCAATGACGAACTTTTCTTCGTGGAGGAGGAACGCCACGTCCGCGCTGACAACACCTTCTCGTTCAAATCGCTCCGGTGGGAAGCCCCGCGCCATCTGCCGGACAGAACCATCCACCTGCGCTTCCAGCGATCCCGTTCCGCCGAACGCGTCATCGTTTACTACAAGGGCGAACGGATGGGAGAAGCCCGCCTGCTCAACGCCATCGCCAACGACCGCAAGCCCCTGCCCAACGCGGAACGGGGAACGCAGAATGCGGAACCGCCGGCACCCCAATCGCAAATCGTAAATCCTCAATCATAAATCCCATGATCCGTTCCCACTTCGGCCTGCAACGAAACCCCTTCGACCCCGAGTCCGTCACGCTGCTCGCGCATCAACAGGAAGTCTTCGACATCCTCCGCGTCCACGCCCAGCAAGGCGGTCTGTGTCTGGTGCTCGGCGAACCGGGCACCGGCAAGAGCGTGCTCAAACAGGCGCTGCTCACGCACGATCCCAAACGGATGATCACCCCCGTCGTCAACCGCACCCTCCACACCTACCACAACACCCTGCGCATCCTCTGCCAGGCGTTTCAAATCGAGTTCGAAGGCCACGACCACCGCTGCGAGCGGCTGCTGGTGCAGGAAGCCTTCCGCATCCATCGCGCCGGCCAGATGCTCGTGCCCATCATCGACGACGCCCACCTCATGCCCGCCGAGTCCTTGCGCAAACTCCGGTTGCTCTGCGAGGACTTCCCCCGCTCGCACAACCTCGTGCTCCTGGGCCAGCCGCCCTTGCTGCAATCGCTGACCCTCACCATCAACGAGGAAATCCGCTCCCGCGTCACCTACTCCGTCGTGCTCCCGCGCCTGGCCCCCGAAACGGTCGAAGCGTTCATCCTCGATCAACTCGACCGCGCCGGACTGGGCCACAACACCTTCACGCCCGAAGCCCTCGCCCTCATCGTGCGCTCCGGCGAAGGCCTGCTGCGCCGCACCCGCAACCTCTGCGTCAGCAGCCTCATCGAAGCCGTGCGCGACCAGACCCGCATCGTCGATCTCAAACAAGTCAACCGCGTCCTCATCCAACCCCACTGGAGAAAAGACTGTGACCAACCCCTCGTCTAAATCATCCCACGCCGCCGCCCCGCGCTGGACCCGCGAACAAATCCGCGCCGCCCGCCTCGCCCCGCTCGTGCCGCTGTTGCAACGGCGCGGACTCCTCCTCATCGAACGTGAAGCTGGCAACTACGAGATGCCATCGCATCCGGGCTTGATCCTCAAAGACAGCTACTGGCGCTGGCCCGAACGCCACCTCGCCGGCAACGCCATCGACCTCTTCACGCAGGTGTTTGGCCTGAGCTTCCACGACGCCATGCGCGCCATCACCGGCACCTGATGCGAACGTCCACCGCCCACTGGCGTCGCAAGCGTACGACGCCAGTGCGGTTGGAATCCCGAGGAAGAGTCAAAACCACCACCGCTACGACGCCAAATTGGGACGCGCGTTGCACCAGGCACTGCCGTACGATGGCAGCGCGGGAAAACTGTCAGTTCGCGGGCAAAGTCACCCACTCGTTCGCGGGTTAAAATCACCCGCCCTTTGAGGTGAGTCGTTGCCCTGGAGGTTCCCGGTTGGGGAACTCTCCGGGCGATGAATCAACTCAAAGTGAACCAACAACAGTCCATCATCGCCC
>JBDHQG010000316.1:0-5641 GCA_039806925.1 Limisphaerales bacterium | reverse complement strand
GGATAGAGGAAGGCGTTGCGGTAACCAAAAATCATCTGGAGCTGCTCGACCGGCCGCAGCGCGCCCCAGATGCCCGCGGCCACGCCGACGAAGCAGACCGGGCGGCGCTCGAAGCTCTCGGGGAACTTGAGCATGTCGATGAAATACTTCAGCACGCCGGGAACGCCGCCGTTGTATTCGGGCGTCGCGACGATCAAGCCCTCGGCCTGGAGCACGCCATCGCTGAACGGCTTGAACGCGGCGGGCTTTTCGCCGTAGGAATCCGGCGAGAAAATTCCCGGCGGCAGATGCGCGAGATCGAGCACCTTCAACGGGACATGAAGCGCCGCGTAAATCTCCTCGAGGTGCCTGGCGACCTTGCGGGTGTTGCTCCCGGGGCGGTTCGTTCCGACGATGAGCGTAATCATGCGCGGGAGGATGCGCAGCGGCGGGAAGGCGATCAAGTCCCGAAAGGTAATCCGGGCTTTCCAACACCCGGATCGCGACCGGCCTCCGGCCGCAGCGGGTGGCGGCGGAGAGAGTTCAGCGGCTGAACCAGCCGAGATCGGCGCGGCGCGCGTAATACATCAGGCCCAACATGCGCATCTGGACAATCAGGAAATAGAGCCCCAGCAGCGCGGTGACAAAGGTGGGCAGGAACGGAATCTTCAGTTGCGCCGCCGCGAATTCGCCGCCGAGCTTCACGCCCGCCACCACGCCCATCAGGACCAGCACCGTGACATATTCTTTCGCGGCGCGGAACATCGCGGGGATGACAACGAGCGGATTCATCGCGGCGACGGTGTCGAACATCGAGACGGCGAGAATCGACATCGGATAGTAAATCGCCCCGGCGATCAGCGTCGCGCCATAGATCGCCAGACGGGCCGGGTCCGTCCCCGCGGGCGACATCAAATCAATCCTCCAGGTGAAGGCGAGAATCCCGGCCGGCGCGAAGCAGACGACCGAGACCACGAGGATTTGCAGGAATGGCTGGAGGATGTCCTGGAAGAAATCGGTGACGATCGACCAGTTCGCCCATTCATCGGAGCCTTGCGCGGCCGTCTGCACGAGGCGTTGCATGAAGCTGAAGAGGTAGCCCCAGTAGACGACGTGCAGCCCGATGCTGAACGGGCCGCCGAACATTTTCAGCACGTCGAGAAAGCCCAGGACCAGCGCGCCGCAGATCAGGAGCGCGATGCCGCCGCCCTTGAACGGGAACGTGAACATCCCGGGCAGCGCCGCGAAGAAATCGGAGTAACGATCGTGCGGCACCATCATCGCGACATTGAGGGCCACGCATTCGAGGCCGCATTTCCGGCAGTACATCCCGGTGCGTTCCCCGCCGGGGCGGCGCGAGACGCAGAGCTCGCAGAAGTTTTTCTGGCATTGCGGGCAGTAATAGCGCGCGAAGGAATCCGGATGCGAACCGCACGGCGCCGGCGCCTCGACGGCTTCCGAGTATTCGTCCGGCACGTACGTGGCCGTGGTCGAGGGCGGCGGCGGCGCGGCCTCCGCGAGGTTCACGCGCAGCGCGGGGCGCGCGGGAGCCTTTGGCGGATCCGCAATCAGCTCGGCTTCGACATTGCCGAAGCGCAGGCGTTGGCCCGGCGTCACGGCGGCCTCGGTGATCGGCTCGCCGTCGAGGAACGTGCCGTTGGTGGAGCCGAGATCCTTGACGATGATGACGCCGTCCCGGGAAACAATCTGGCAGTGCGTGCCGGAAATGGAATCATCGGGGATGGAGGCCCCGCACGCCGGGCTGCGCCCCAGCGTCAACGATCCGTCCGGCAATGGGATCACGCGTTCTTCCGGCGTGCCGGGTTTGACGAGTAGGCGTGGCATGATGTCGGCGCTTGGCCCGCAGGTTCCGTGTGGGCGAAGACTACAAACCGCCGGAATCGGTTGTCGAGCATCGGATGAATTCCGGCGCCTTTTGCCGTTTACCCGGCGGGAGAAACGGCGTTACGTTCGGCGCATGAAAACGAATCTCTCCAGGAGGAGGACGGCTCTGGCCCTGATTTCCATCTTGTCTCTCGGCGCGGCCACCGCGCAGGAGGTGAACTTGAAATGGCTGGCGAAGGACGCATCGAAGGAGCTCGGCGGCTACATGCCGCAGCGCTTGAAGCTTTCCTCCACCAGGCCCGCGGCGCTCAAGAAGGCGCCGGAGGGGCTGGCGGCGCCGCTCTATGGCGAGATCAAGATTGGCCCCAGGGAATCGCCTTCCCCGTGCCTCCTCGTGCTGGATGAGCCCGCCGGCCAGCCGTCGCGTCTCTTCGTGGACTCGAACCTGAACGGGGATCTGACGGACGATCCCGCGCCAAACTGGGGCGACAAAAAGATGCCCGGTCGCGGCGGCAAGGAGGTGATCATCCACATGGGTGATGCGGACGTGAAGTTTCCATTCGCCTCCGGCTCCCGGACCGGCCGGCTCAGCCTGTATCGATTCGACAAGAACGATTCGTCGCGCGCGCCGTTGATGGACTCGATCTTTTACTACCGCGATTACGCGTTGAAAGGCGACGTGACGCTCGGCGACAAAACCTTCCCGGCCATGCTCGTCGATGAGCTGGCCACGGGCGATTTTCGCGGCAAGGACGACAAGCAGTCGGGCGCGCGATTCCTCATCGACGCCAACGCCGACGGCAAGTTCGACGGGCGGCGAGAGAGCTTCGACGTGAAGAAGCCGTTTAACATCGGCGGCACGACGTGGGAGATCGCCGGCCTCACGGTGGACGGGACATTCAAGATCGTGAAGTCGTCGCAAACCGTGGAAGAGGTGAAGCCCGCGCCCAACCTCGCCGTGGGCGCAAAGGCGATCCCGTTCACCGCGAAGCTGACCGACGGCAAAACGGTGAAGTTCCCGGACGACTACAAGGGCAAGGTCGTCATGCTCGACTTCTGGGCGACGTGGTGCGGGCCGTGCATCGCCGAGCTGCCGAACGTGATCCAGAACTACGAGAAATATCACGCCAGGGGTTTCGAGATCCTCGGCATCAGCTTCGACAAGGAAAACTTCGCGGACAAGCTCGCGAAGTTCACGGCGGAAAAGAAAATGCCGTGGCCGCAGGTCTATGACGGCAAGTTCTGGCAGAGCGAAATCGGCCAGCTCTACCAGGTGGAAGGCATTCCATTCATGCTCGTCGTCGACGGCACCACGGGAAACATCATCGCGTCCAACGTGCGCGGCGAAGACCTCGGCGCGGCGCTCGAAAAGGCGCTGGCCAGGAACGCCGCGAAGTAATTGGCGGCGCCGGGCCGTCGCGGTGATTGCCTCACGACGGTTTCCCGGTAGGCTGCGCGCATGTCAACGACACCGCTTCAGGTTCTCGCCGTCTCCGGCAGTCCGAATCGTTCGTCGGCCACGCGCGCCGTCGTCCAGTTTCTCGCGGACCAGCTTGCCGCCTCCGGCGTGAACGTCGATCTGCTCGATCTGGCCGGGCATCCGCTGCCGCTCTTCAACCCGGAAAGCTCCCACCAGGGCGAGATGTTTCCCAAGCTCAAGGCCCGCGTGGACGCCGCGGATGTCTTCCTGCTCGGCACGCCCGACTACCACGGCAGCTTCACGAGCACGTTGAAAAATTTCCTCGATCACTTCTGGCAGGAATTCACCGGCAAGACCTTCGCCACCGTCGTCGCCTCCTACGACAAGGGCCTGACCGCGACCGACCAGCTCCGCACCGTGGCGCGCCAGTGTTACGCGTGGTCGATGCCCTACGCCGTGACATTTGCGGACCAGGCGGACGTGAAGGACGGACAGATCATCAACGACGCCTTCCGGCAGCGTCTCGAAATGTTCGCGCGCGACATCCGCGTCTACGGCGCGCTGCTCGCGCAGCAACGGCACATCGATCTGCACGGCAGCGATTCGACCTTCGTCGCGCGCCTGCGGAAGAAGTAATCCCCCACCTTCTCCGGCATGAAACGCTGGGCCATCATCACCGTCACGCTCTACGCGCTGCTGCTGTTGCTGCTGACGGTGCCCATCCTCCTTTTCGGCTGGATGCGCTGGGCAACCACGCCGGACGGCAGGAGCTCGCTCGTGTTCGAGATCGGCGCGAAACAGGCGCTGGAGGTCATCCAGTATTGGGGTTACTGGCTGGGACTTCTCATTTTCATGGCCGCCCAGGCGCTGCTCCTGATCGTTCCGGTGCGAATCGCTGAACGCCGTCCCGTGGGGCGAAGGCATCTGCTCGTGCCCGTCGTCACCGGCGCATTCCTGCTGGGAAACCTGTTCCTGGGCGGGGCGCTGGCCATCATCGCCGCCGTTTTCGGAGACCACATCGACCCGATCATCGACGTGCCGGTGCAGGCCACCCGCCACCTGATCGACATGATCCCGGGAATCCGCCCGCTGCTGGGAACGCTCGGCATCAATCTCACCGACGAATGGATCGCCGTCCTGCACTGCCTCGGACTCGTCGCCCTCTTCTGGCTGGTGTGGGGACTGATCTTCCACCACTTCGCAAAAGCCGACGAACCCGAAACCTTGATGCAACGCGCCACGCGCTGGCTGCTGCGGGGCAGCATCCTTGAACTCCTCGTCGCCGTGCCCAGCCACATCGTGACGCGGCAGCGCGAAGATTGCTGCGCGCCGGTGATGTCGTTCTGGGGGATCGTGACCGGCATTTCCGTCATGCTGATGGCGTTCGGCCCCGGCGTGCTGTTTCTGTTCGCGAGACGCATCCGGCGGAAGCAGCCGGCCCGCGCGGGCCCGCCGGGCGCCACTTCGGGCGGTTGATGGATTGCGCTTCGTGTCCACCGGCGATAGCCTCCTTCCCGTGCCGGACATCACCCTCCTGCTGGACTCCGTGGCGCGCGGCGATGCCCGCGCGGCGGAAGATTTGCTCCCCATCGTTTACGGGGAATTGCGGCGCCTGGCCGCGCACAAGATGGCGGGCGAATCTTCCGGGCACACCCTGCAGGCCACCGCGCTGGTCCATGAAGCCTGGCTGCGGATGGTCGGCTCGGAACAGCAGCAATGGCAGAACCGCGGCCATTTTTTTGCCGCGGCCGCCGAGGCGATGCGCCGCATCCTCGTCGAGCACGCCCGGCGCAAACAAAGCTTGAAGCGGGGCGGCGGCGCGGGCCATGAGGAGCTCGACGAAGCCGCCATCGTGTTGACCGCGCCGCCGGATGAGTTGCTGGCCGTCCACGACGCCCTCGACCAGCTCGCCAAGCAGGATTCATCCGCCGCCGAACTGGTGAAGCTCCGCTATTTCGTCGGCATGACCATGGAGGAAGCCGCGTCCGCCATGAACCTCCCCAAGCGCACGGCGGAAAACCTGTGGACCTACGCCCGCGTCTGGCTGCATCGCCGCATTTCAAAGGATCGCCAGACCCCGGTTTAGCCGGTTCCGGGGTGAGTCATCATCCCGTTTCAATCCTGACTTCAACCGTCCCTTCGAGACGGAAGCTTGTGTTCCATCGTTCCCGGGTTGAAACGCCGGTCATTCTCAACCTGCTCGTTTTAACCCGAAAATTTTTTGCGGAGTTTGACCTCGGCTTGCGCATTTAAGAACGAAGACGCGTCAGAATACATGGCTACCATTGGTTTATTGTCGGAAGACGGGCTCGGTTACCGGAACAGTTGGGCATCCAGCAGCCCGGCGGATTGCTTGGTCGGGACACCCGGCCAGCCAGGCCCGCCGGTGCGCCGTTT
>JBDHQG010000315.1:0-5643 GCA_039806925.1 Limisphaerales bacterium | reverse complement strand
TTCAATGTGCGCGCGGCTTTGACGCGTTCGTCCTACAACGCGGAGACGCAGCGGGAATAAACCGCTTCCGCCATCAACGTGATCGGGATGCCGAGGTCTTGCGAGTTGATGACCGTCCACTTGCCCGTGCCCTTCTGGCCGGCGGTGTCGAGGATCTTGTCCACGAGCGCGGAACCGTCCTCGTCTTTCTTGGCGAGAATGTCTCGGGAGATTTCGATGAGATACGAGTCGAGATCGCCCTTGTTCCAGTCGGCGAAAACTTCGCTCATCTCCTGGGCGCTCATGCCGAGGCCGTTCTTCATGATGTTGTAGGCTTCGCAGATGAGCTGCATGTCGCCGTACTCGATGCCGTTGTGGACCATCTTCACATAATGGCCCGCGCCCTGTTCGCCGACCCAGTCGCAGCACGGAGCGCCGCCGTCCACCTTCGCGGAGACGGCCTGGAAAATGTCCTTCACGAACGGCCACGCCTTCGGCGAACCGCCGGGCATGATCGAAGGACCGCGACGCGCGCCTTCTTCGCCGCCGGAAACGCCGGTGCCGATGTAGAGCAGGCCCTTGCTCTCCACGTATTTCACGCGGCGATTCGTGTCGTCGAAGAGCGAGTTGCCGCCGTCGATGATGATGTCGCCGGGTTCGAGATGCGGGAGGAGTTGCTCGATGAATTCGTCCACCGGCTTGCCGGCTTTGACGAGCATCATCACGCGGCGGGGCTTTTTGAGCATGGAAACCATTTCCGCGATGGAATGCGCGCCGAGGACTTTCGTGCCCTTGGCCTCGTTGGCGAGGAAGTGGTCCACCTTGTCCACGGTGCGGTTGTAGGCCACGACGGTGAAGCCGTGGTCGTTCATGTTGAGGATGAGGTTCTGGCCCATCACAGCCAGACCGATCAGTGCGAGATCGCCTTTGGGTTCCATGTTTCGTTCAGTGTTTGAGCAATCGAATCAGAAGGGGCGACGATACAAAAGCCGGGCGGCTGCGCCAGCAGTTTTTTGTTCACTCCCGACCGTTGATTAAGTCTGGCGGCGTCCGCAGCCGGACCGTAAACTGCGCTCATGGTTTCTTTGCCCAAACCGCAAGTCATCTTCACGCATGAGAGCGATCTCGATGGTCTGGTCGCTGGCGTCCTGCTGCAACGGCTCGCGCGGAAGCTGTTCGACGTGGATGTGCGCCTGGAAGCGCATCACTATCACACCTGGCGGCAACGGGAACTGCGCGAGGCGTCGGCCTGGGTGACGGACCTGAGCTTCGAGGCGCGATTGGATCGGCCGAACTGGGTGGTCATCGATCATCACGCCACGGAGTTTCAGCCGAAGAACGCCCAGCTGGTGCATGATGTGAAGAAGTCGGCGGGATTGCTCTGCTACGAAATCTGTCGCGATCACGAGATGACTTCGCCGGAGCTCGACCGCCTCGTCCACCTGAACAACGTTTCGGATCTGTTCCTTGAGGGCGAAGCGGATTTCCTCCTCGCAAACGACTACGCCAATCTCGTGAAATCCTACGGCTTTTGGAATCTTCACGCGCTCGTGGGCGGTCGCATCGAGGCGCTGCTCGACCATCCGTTGCTCGAAGTGATGACGCTGCGGCGGAAGATCGAGGATCCGCTCGGCTTCGCGTGGAGCAGCAGGAATGTCGAAGCCATCACGCCGACGGTCGGCTACGTCGAGACTGTCGTGGGGAACAACAACCTGATCGTCCATCAGCTCCTCGAAAAACAGGTGACGCCATACACTGTGCTGGTGACGTTGTTCCGCCGGCCGAACAGCGCGGTGATCGCGAGCTTCCGCAGCCGGAATGGTGACGCGCTGAAGATGGCGGAGAAATTTCAAGGCGGCGGCCATGCCAACGCCGCCGGCGCCTCGATGCCGAAGAGCGTCCGGAACATCCCCGAGGCGGTCCAGTATTTGAAGCAGGTGCTCAATCCCGCGCCGCGCAAGGACGCGCCGCTGAACAATCTCGAGGGCCTGTTCGCCGGGATCGAGTCGAACAAGCGCGGCTGAACTTACGGCAGGTCGGATTGCGCTTTGGCTTTGATGTTTCGAGACCGGGCTTCTAACCTCCGCGCCGAATGATGACTGCTGCCTCCACTTCCGCGGCGCCCGCCGGGCCGCGTTCCGACGGACGGACGAATGATCAGCTCCGTCCCGTCCGATTCCAGAATCACATTGCGCCCAACGCGACGGGCTCGACGTTGATCGAGTGGGGGCAGACCCGCGTGATCTGCGGCGTGACCGTCGAGGAATCCGTGCCGCGCTGGATGAAGGAGCAGGGCGTGACGGGCGGGTGGATCACGGCCGAGTATTCGATGCTGCCGTACTCGACGCAGCAACGGAAGCAGCGCGACATTTCGAAGGGGAAGATCGACGGGCGTTCGCAGGAGATCCAGCGTCTCATCGGGCGTTCGCTCCGGGCGGCGATTGATTTGGAGAAGCTCGGGCCGCGAACGATCTGGATCGATTGCGACGTGCTGCAGGCGGATGGCGGGACGCGCACCGCTGCGATCACCGGCGCCTTCGTCGCCTTGGAACTGGCGATTCGCAAGCTCATCGCGGATGGCAAGCTGACGGCGAGTCCGCTGCTGAATCCGGTTGCGGCAGTCAGCGTGGGGATTGTCGGCGGTCAACCGATGGTTGATTTGTGCTACGTCGAGGATGTCGCCGCGGCGGTGGACATGAATCTGGTGATGAATGCCGCCGGTGAGTTCATCGAGCTCCAGGGCAGCGGCGAGGAATCGACGTTCTCCGAGGGGCAGCTTGCGGCCATGCTCGCGCTGGGCAAGAAGGGTGTTCAACAGCTGCTGGCGCTGCAGCGCGCGGCGTTGGGCTGAGGTTTGAGCATGGTGTTTCCCACGAGATTGTTTCTGGTCCGGCACGGCGAGGTGGAGGAAAAGTATCATCGCATCTTCGGCGGCCGCATTGACATGAACCTGTCCGCGCTCGGCCATCGCCAGGCGAAGGCGACGGCTGATTTTTTGCGGCGGCGTCCGGTCGACATGATATACGCGAGCCCGATGAAGCGCGCCCAGCAGACGCTGGAGCCGCTGGCGGGGCATTGCCCGCGTCCGGCGACTGCCGTGGCCGGCTTTCGCGAGGTGGATTTCGGCGTGTGGACGGGCCTGAGCTGGGAAGAGGTTCACGCGCGGCATCAGGTGAGCGCGTTCGACTGGCTGGATCGCATCGAGCGCGGCGCGATCGCCGAGGCGGAAACGGGGGCGACGTTTCGCGCGCGGGTCGAGCCGCCGCTGAAACAGATTGTTGAAGAGCACGCGGGGCAAAGCGTGGCGATTGTCTGTCACGGCGGGGTGATTCGCATGATGCTTTCCATCCTGCTTGAGCTGCCGCTGCCGAAGCTGGCGTCGTTCGAGATTGATTACGCGAGCATCACCCAGGTCGAGCGCCACGCGCACAAGACCGAGGTGACGCTGCTGAACTTCGCGCCGTGGCGTGAGCTCGCATGAAACGTTCCCGCTCCGGCCCGCTGCTGAAATTGTCGGTTCCGATTTCGCCCGAAGCCGAGGAGGCGGTGTCGGAATTGTTCCTGGAGACGTTTGGCCAGCCGGGGTCCACGTATCACGACGCGGAGCTGGGGACGGTCACGGCGTCGATCTATCTGGAACGCGCGACGGAGTGGAGCAGGAGTTCGCGGCGGCGGATCGGGGAGGGCCTGGATCGCATCCGCGCCAGCGGGCTGGCGCTGCCGGCGTCGGGCGTCGTTGCGGAAAAGGTTCGCCGGGAGGATTGGGCCGAATCGTGGAAGCGTCATTTCAAGCCGATTGAGATCGGCGGCGCGTTGCTGGTGAAACCCAGCTGGGTGAAGCGCAAACCGCGTCGGGGGCAGGCTGTGGTTGTCCTCGATCCCGGGCTGAGCTTCGGCACCGGACAGCATCCGACGACGAGGTTCTGCCTGGAGCAGGTGGTGAGCGCCGCGATTTCCGGTGGTTGCCGGTCGTTCCTTGATGTCGGGACCGGTTCCGGGATTCTCCCCATCGCGGGCGCGAAACTGGGAATTCAGAAGATTGAGGCCTTCGATTTTGATCCGGACTGCGTCCGCATCGCGAAGGCGAACGCGAAGCGCAACCGGGTGGGCGGCCGCATGCGAATTTTCCGGGGTGATTTGACCCGGCTGCCCGCGCAGTCGAAGCGGCGTTACGATCTGGTGTGCGCGAATTTGATTTATGATCTGCTGCTCGCAGAGCGGTCGCGAATTTTGAACCGGCTCGCGGAGGGCGGAACACTCGTTCTGGCGGGAATCTTGCGAATACAGTTTGCCGAGGTGCGGGCTGCCTACGAAGGCGCGGGGCTGGAGTTGGTTGCAGGACGGCAGGAGAGCGAGTGGGAGTCCGGGGCGTTCCGTCGCAAGGAGCGTGACTGACTGTGGAAAAGGAAAAGCGGCGGAACATTCTTCCGCCGCTGTAGGTGCGAAACATGTCGGACGGAGCGGAATGAGCTCCGGCCGGGCCGACCAGGCGGCTTACGCCGCCTTCTGACCTAAATCGATGTACTGGCTGAGTCCGGCAACCAGCGCGTCGCCGGTGAACGGTTTTGAGATGAAGCGCAGGGCGCCGAGTTGCGTGGCGCGTTCGACGTTGTCCTTGCCGGAATCGGCGCTGAGCATCACCACCGGAATGTCCTTCGTGGCCGGGTTGGCCTTGAGGGCGGCGAGGGCTTCGATTCCGTCCATCACGGGCATGGTGGCGTCGAGGAGGATCAGATCCGGCTTTTCCTTCTCGGCTTTCTCGATGCCTTCCTGGCCGTTGACGGCGGTGAGGACTTCCACGTCGAGCGGTTTCAACGTTTTGGTGACGACCATGTGGACCATCCGTGAGTCGTCGATGGAGAGAATTTTCTTGGGCATAGTGGCTTATGGTTCAAGTTTCGCGAAGACCCGCACGCGCAGCTCTTCATTCAGCTCGGGAATACGGAAGACGTTGTAGGCGGCGATCGGCGCGTCCTTTGAATCGACCGCGATGTTGTCGCCCTGCATGATGAGCGGCGGGGCGAGCAACCCGGTGTAGCCCAGTTCGGAGGTGCGGCGTTTCATGTCGCCGCTGACCTGGTTGGCGATCTCGCCGATGAGGTCGGTGACCTCCGGCTCGTTCCAGCTCTTCGGTTTTTCCCCGATCAATTTCTCGGCAAGCTTGCAGGCGAGCGACTCGTTGTAATTCATGTAGATCGCCCCGGTGATTTTCCCGGCGAAGCTGACGCTGCCCACCATGCCGGAGATCGGGCCCTGGGGGATGTCACCGCCTTCGGCGTGGCTCACGGGTTCGACCTTGAGGCTCAACAGGGCGTCGTAGACCGCCACGACGGCTTTCTGTGTGAAATCGCAAACGAAGTGCATGCTCTCCTTTTTCCTTATTCGAATTTGCCCAGCGTTATCACTTTGAAAGTTTCCCCGAATATCGGCACGGTGAACTCGTGCTCAAGCATGAATCTGACGTCCTTGCTGGCGGCGCGGATGAATTTGCCGCGGATGACGTTCGGGATGGACATGACTACCGGGCATTGATGGTCGCACAGGCGCGATTTGCATCCGCCGGCCAGCATGTTCGTGAGCTCGGCGACGACCTCGGAAAGTTCGCGCGCGCCGACGCCATATTCGTGTCCGAGGATCGCGCGGGCCATTTCGACCGCGAGTTTT
>JBDHQG010000314.1:0-5648 GCA_039806925.1 Limisphaerales bacterium | reverse complement strand
GTCGTCGCTCGAAAAGGCGGCGGCGCTCCAGGCGCTCGGCGATGCGGCCTACGAAATCGTGAGCGCGGTGCGGTCCTGCGCGGCGGCCACGGGCAACGCCGAGTTGCTCGGCAAGGCGAGCTTCGGCCGCAGCGAGCTGACGCGTGGCGCGGACAAGACGATCCTGAACCGGGCGGAGGAAATCCATGAGACGGCGACGGCGGTGCTGGCGTCCCTGGCGGACTACGGCGTGACGCAGGCGAAGCTGAACGCGCTGAGCAAGAAGATCGAGGCGTTTCGCAAGGCGCATCCGGCCCCGCGCCAGCGGGTGAACGCGGGTCGCGCGGCGACGCGGCAGTTGTCGGAGTTGTTCGCAGACTTGAGCGCCCTGCTGCGCAACCGCGCGGACCGGCTGCTGGTGCAGTTCCGCGAGTCGGCTCCAGAGTTTTACAACGAGTATCAATCCGCACGCACGCTGGTGAATCCGCCGACGGTGGTGGTCGCCGCTCCGGGAACGAGCACGACCACGGTGCCGAAGGCGGCCTGAGGGCGACCGGATTTTATCGCACACGGACGCGAACGGCATGGACGCTGTTCGCGCCCTTTTGTTTTTTTGGATAGGGCGAAGGACGGTGGCCGCCGAGGTAAAGAGGCGGAATCCATTGCCAACAAAAGCCCTCCGCCTCGTGACCTCGGCGGCTACGGACGTATCGCGGCGACAGTGCTTTTTTTAGCGGGCAGGAAGCCGTTGAAACGGCTGCGCACGCGTGACCACCCAACACCGGGCTGAAGCCCGGTGCTAATGAGAGGTTGCGAAGAGGTGCAGCTGGAGCCACGGACGTAGTTCGGGTTCTGAGTCATTGCTCCGCAGGGCTGAAAGCCCGTCCTGTGAAAGCCTGGGCTGGAGCGCGTCCGACGAGCGGAGGCCCAGGAATCAATCGCCCAAGATTCTCCAAGGCCTGAAAGGCCGTCACGTTTGCGGCAGCCGCTTATCCCGCCCTTACAGGGCGGCGGTCCTTCTTGCATCCAACCCCAGGGCTTCACCCTGGGCTTTCACAGGACGGGCTTTCAGCCCTCCAAACGTGGCCGGTGTTTCCTTCAGATTGTCGCCTGTCATTGCCCTGCCACTCGCTCGATGATGGACAAGATGAACGTCCGCCTGCCGAAGTTCGGCGATGCGACGAAGGCGTTGGAAGAGGTGTAGAACCCGTCAGGCAGTCGGCTGACCCACAGGTATGGAGGCAGCTTTATTTTCGTCACCGGCCCTCTTCGGAACAATCAAAGCTCCGGTGCGCTGCGTGCGCCATGCCAGTAACGCAGGATGTCCACGCAATTGTCTTCAAGCCTTGGCCGGTAGTAGATGACGTATGGGCGGGAAACCAGTTTGCGAACACCGGGGCGTTGGGGATACGGGGAGCCGACCAGCGGGAAGTTTTCCAGAATCGAAACGCGATCGATGAGCGCGTTGCCAACCCGCACTGCGGCGTCCGGGTCGTTCCTGGCGATGAAACGAACGGCGGATTCCAAGTCCGCAATCGCCTGCGGCGAAAAGATTATTTTGCCGCCCATGAACTGACCCGCTGGCGAACCTCGTCCATCGAAACGCCCTGCCCGGAGTCAACGTCACGCATGGCCGCGTCCAGCGAGCAAAGCAGGCGTTGCTCCTCCTCGGAAGACATCTCCAGCTCGGCCTGGGAATTGAGCCAAAGCTGCAAGGCCTTCCTTTCGCTGTGGGGAAGCTGGGCAACTGCGTCTTGAATTTCACCCAAAGTGCTCATGGCATGGGAAACTAGCGCACCGCGCTGTTCTGGCAAAGCACAATTCACTCCGGGTGCCGCCCGGCGGTTGCCAAACGCGAGCCAACTGCCTGCCATGCTGCCCGGCGGCGCGGGCGGACGCATCCAAGGCGGGCGCGTGTTGAATTACCGTGAGAAGCCCGAACGCCAGATGTGCCGGCTCTACCTCTCGATGATGGACAAGATGAACGTGCGCCTGCAGAAGTTTGGCGACGCGTCGAAGGCGTTGGAAGAGGTGTAGCCTGAGCCTTCGGTGGGCCTCTCATTAGCACCCGGCTTCAGCCGGGTGAATCGGACACGCCAAGCTCCACAAGCCGCTTCAGCGGCTTCCGCACCGAGCAAGAAGCCGTTGAAACAGCTGACACAAGCCTAGCCACCCAACACCGGGCTGAAGCCCGGTGCTAATGAGAGGTTGCAAGACGCCGCCTGTGCCTGACTGCGAAGGCAAGCCCGAGCGCCGATGTGCCGGCCCTACCTCTCGATGATGGACAAGATGAACGTGCGCCTGCCGAAGTTTGGCGATGCGACGAAGGCGTTGGAGGAAGTGTAGGCCGCGCAGTTCACGGCCATCTCAATGGTGTGTGTGGAATAGATGAAGCCCGCTGGCCACTGCGAGGTTTTGAGATAGGGACTGAACTCACGGTGTGAACGTCTGAATCTGTCCATCCTTTTCCCAAGCTTCCTCGTGACCCCGCGTTGAGCCGCCAATTTTCCAAGTGTCTCCGACCTTGACCATCGGCTGAATCATGAACGGTGGCATCGCACGGTCCTGACCGGGGAAGGGGTCAGCTTCAATCTTTACTTTGAGTTCCACTTTGTCGTCCGCGAGTTGCTTTTTGGCTACGAGTTGAAGGCCTTTGAAGAGCGGTGCCATTACTTTCTGGCGGGCCTCGAAGCCCTCACGTCCCTTCGGGTCGCTTGCTTCACTGGCGAGTTCCTCCGGGCCAAGACCTTCATTCACTTGGTCGTAAGTGGCTTTATACATCGCCCAAGTAATAGTCTGGAGAGCCGCTTCCGGCGTTGCGTATCCAACGTGCGCGAGCTGATCCTTCGTTATGTAGGTGCCGGGCGGAGTCATGGCTGGGTCCGCAGGCTTCATGCCGGCAGGTTGCTGGCGGGCCTTCGTCTTTTGTGATGCAAGCTCCCGGCGCATTTGACCAACTTCCCCACGCAAGCGGAGCAGTTCCGCCTGATCCTTCCGCAAGCGTTCGAGTTCGTCCTTCGTTGACTGTGTGGCGGTCAGGGCGGCATCGCGTTCGCCGGCTGTACTAACTTGCCGCGCCGCCAAGCCTTGGTTTTCTGCGAGCAGCCGGTTGGCTTCTCGTTTTTGGACGAGATACGTGGCTGTTCCAGTGCCAAGAGCGGCAGCCAAAATTACGGTAACGGATTTTATATTGATCCAGTTCATGGTGGTTTGAGTTGCGACGGTTACGGTGGCGGCCAGCGATATTCCAGCAAGACCAGCGGCGGTTGAAACGGCGACGGCCAATCCAACCGGCGCGGCTTGAACGGCATTGGCGGAGATGAACACAGCTAGACCGCTCGCACTGACGCCGATGCCTTGCTTCGCGAAGAATTCGCGCAGTTGATCGACGGCGCGGGTGAGGCGTTTTTGGGCGGCGTTCTCGCTCGCGCCGAGGGACTGGCCGACTTCGCGGAGGGATTTGTTCTCGAAGTAGCGGAGCAGGACGGCGGCGCGGTCGGTCTCGTCGAGCGCGTGCATGGCTTCGTCGAGCAACGGTTCGATGTGCGTCCAGTCCGCCTCCATCGGATTTCGGCGCGACAAGTCGGCGGCGGTGGCGTTCATGGCATTCATCTCCGTGGCGATTTGTTCGCGCAACTGGCGGCGGGCCTCGCGACGCACCACGTCAATGGCCTCGCGCCGCGTGACCTGATAGAGCCAGGCGCTGAGGATGGTGTCGGGCGCAAGCTGGCGCGCGTGTTGGGCGAGCTTGAGGAAGGTGGACTGGGCGACTTCCTCGGCCAGTTGCGGCGAGCGCACCTGCCGCAGCGCGGCGGAATGGACGAGCGCGAGATGGCGGTGGACCAGTTCCGCGAAGGCGTCCTCGGCCCGATGCCGGGCGTAGCGCGCGAGCAGTTCCAAATCGGTGTCGCTCATGTTCAGAAGGATAACGTCGCCGGGTGTGAAAATCCGCCAGGAATTCGCGAGCCTTTTTCGATGGCGCTCCGAGATAAACCGGTGAACATCGGTCCGCCGATGTTCGTCCAGTCCTCTGAACCATTTGAAACCCAGGCCGAGAATGTTGATTCAACATCACGCTGCTGCACGAAATATTGTCCTGTCCTTCCTGCGCCCGACACCTGCGTGTCGATGGATGGGTGCGGTTCTGGCGCTTGCCGCGGCGCTTTCAGGCGCTGCGCCGGCGGGTTCCCGGTTTGTTCAGGACCGCTTTGCCGTCGGGTTCTGGGTCGCGCCACAGACGGACGAGAATGTCGAGGCGCGTTACGCGGAGATTGCGGAGGCGAACTTCACGTTCGTCATCGGGCTGTGCGGCGCGAAGAATCCGATGCCGGCCGGGGAGCAGCTGAAGCTCTGCGAGAAGCATGACCTGAAGGCGTTGATTCACCCCGGCGCGCCGCCGTATGACAAGCTGCCGGATGGGCCGGCGTGCTGGGGTTACTCCGTCGTGGATGAGCCGAACGCCAGCCAGTTTCCCGCGCTGCGCAAGACGGTGGACGCGCTGCGCTCGGCGCGTCCGGGGAAGCTTGCCTACATCAATCTGTTTCCCGACTACGCGTCGGCGGCCCAGCTGGGCACCAAGACCTACGACGAACACGTCTCGCGATTCATGGGCGAGGTGAGCCCCGACGTGTTGAGCATGGATCACTATCCGATCTTCAAACCGGACGCCGATGGTCGTGAGAATTACTGCCGCAACCTGGAGGTGATGCGCCGCGAATCGTTGAAGGGCGGCATCCCGTTCTGGAATTTCTTCAACACGATGCCGTACGGCCCGCACACCGATCCGACCGAGGCGCAACTGCGCTGGCAAATCTTCACCTCGCTCGCGTATGGTGCGAAGGGCGTGATGTACTTTTGCTACTGGACGCCGCGCGGGGATGAGTTTCCGAAGGGCGGCGCGATTCTCACGGCGGACGGCCGGCGCACGCGGCATTACGACGAAGCGAAGCGCATCAACGCCGGCCTGAAGAGGCTCGGCCCGACCTTGATGAAGCTCACCAGCACGAGCGTGCATCGCGTGAAGCCCAAGGGCGCGATGCCCGACGCGCTCAAGGAAAGTCCCATCCGCCGGCTCAGCGACGGCGATTATCTCGTCGGCGTGTTTCGGCACGCGGACGGTCGGCGTGCGGTGCTGATCAACAATTACTACTTCGCCTACAGCGCGTGGCCGACGGTGGAGTTTGATGTGGATGCGGCGAAGGTCGTCGAGGTCAGCCCGAAGAGCGGCCGCGAGGAACCGGTGCGCGACGACAGTCCGGACATGGCCGGGTTGCAAGTGTCGCTCGATGCGGGCGAGGGTGCCTTGCGGCCGGGCTACGGGTGGCTGCCGCCGGACTGGATGCCGGAGGCCGCGATCCGCAAGGCGATGCGCAAGCTCGGCCGTGCCGATGCGGCGACGCTGGCCGAATACGGCACGCCGCTCGGCTTAGCCGGGCTGCGCCATCTCCTCGCCCATCGCCTCGCCGAACGCGGCGTCGAGGCTGCGCCTGACCAGATCGTCCTGACCGAGTCGGGCACGCAGGCGCTCGATCTCGTCGGCCGCTTCCTGCTCGAGCCCGGCGACACGGTGCTGGTCGACGATCCCTGCTACTTCAACTTCCAGGCGCTGCTGCGGGCGCACCGGGCCAGGATCGTCAGCGTTCCCTACACGCCGTCGGGGTCGGATGTCG
>JBDHQG010000313.1:0-5660 GCA_039806925.1 Limisphaerales bacterium | reverse complement strand
GAAGCCGTGGTGTCGCATGCGCTTGCCCAGGCGCGCGCGAATGAGCTGCTGCTTTCCGTCGTGCAGCCGGATGCGGCTCCGCTCATAGACCAGGTTGATGATGAAATCGAAGTCGGCGGCTTCGTCAGTTTGTGTCGGCATACTACGGTTCCCCGCCGGGCATGGGGTTCGACTCGCCCGGCGTTGCTGCCGTTGTCATCGGCTGCAAACCCCGGGCCTTAACGGAGAGAACGATCTTTTTTCGGGGTTGACGGCTTGTGGATCGCGGGACTGCCGCGGGCGCGGTCCAAGCGGGCGTCGCGTGAGATCGCGGCTGATGATTCGTTCGACGAGCGAGCCGTGAATTGCGTCGCGCCCCGGATTCGCCGCGTCGCCGGATGGCAGGCAACATCCGTCCCTTCGACCAGATACGACGGGAGATTCTTGCCTAGGGATTCTGTGGCGAATGAATGGTCCGCCAACCGACGGGCGCCGACGGAGGCGGCGAGGATGCGCAAATCCCCTTTGTTTACGGGCGATTGTCGCGCGTGGTCCGAAAGTGGACAAGGGCTGGCATGGCCGTTGCTAAACGGAAATTCGCATGAAAACAGTCGAAATCGACGAGCTCCAGAAGCTTCCGGTGAAAAAAGAGAATGTCATCTCCATGCCGCTGGGCCTTCTGGGCTTCGAGCAGGTGAAAAAGTATGTCCTGCTGGTGACGCCGGAGGAAGAGCCGTTCCTGTGGCTGCAGATGCTCGACAATCCAAACCAGGGATTCGTCGTCATCTCGCCCTCCGCGGCGGTGCCGGGTTACGCGCCGGACATCCCCGAGGCCGACATCGAGTTTCTCAACATCAAGTCTTCCGCCGACGCGCTGGTCCTGAACATCGTGACCGTGCGCAACGGGCAGGCGACGGTGAACTTGAAGGGGCCCATTGTCATCAACCGGCACACGCTCGTCGGCAAGCAGTGCATCCCGACCAACGTCGCCGAGTTTGCCCTGCAGCACCCGATCCATTCGATCCCGGTCGCCGCCTGAACCGACCTCCAACCCTTTCATCCCATGCTCGTCCTCTCCCGCAAGGTCAACGAAAACATCGTCATCGACGGCCGGATCGTGGTGAAGGTCGTGCGCACGGACGGTAACTTCGTCAAGCTGGGCATCGAGGCTCCCTCGGACGTGCCCGTGCATCGGCAGGAAATCTACGATGAGATTCAAAAGAGCAACCAGGCGGCGCTGACCCATGGAAAGCCCGCGCCGTCGGGATTGCCCGCGCTCAAAGTCGTCACCAAGCCCGTGGCGCCACCAGGACAGGAAAACGAAACCAACGGAGGGACTCCCTAGCCAGAGCCGCCCTTGTCGAATGACAACCACAACATAGAGAGAAAACAACAGTATGGTCATCAACACGAACACCCACGCCATGGCGGCGGCGAGCAACCTGCAGGGCAGCGAATCAATGCTCAGCAAGTCCCTCGCCCGTCTCAGCTCGGGTTCCAGAATCGTCAACCCCGCCGATGACGCCGCCGGCCTCGCCGTCTCCATGCGCCTCGACGCGCAGATCGCCCGCCTCACCGCGGCCAAGAGCAACGTCGGCAACGCGATCTCCTTCACCCAGACCCAGGACGGATACCTGAAGAAGATGGCCAAGTCGCTCGACCGCATGAGCGAGCTGTCCATCCTCTCCCAGGACGTCACCAAGTCCGACGCCGACCGCGCGCTGTATGACGCGGAGTTCCAGCAGCTCTACGATTACTTCACCAGCGCCGCGAGCAAGGACTTCAACGGCGTGAGCCTCTTCTCAACCACGGCGCTCAATGTCACCATCGATTCCGAAGGCGGCTCGTTCACCATGGACGGGATCGATCTTTCCGCGGGCGCCTACGCCGGCCTCGCCTCGCTGGATGTCACCACCACGGCCAACGCCTCGGCCGCGCTGGCGGCGGTCAAGACGGCCATCACCCAGCTGGCGACGGATCGCGCCACCATCGGCGCCTACCAGTCGCGCATGAACTTCACCTCCGAGCAGCTGACCGTCAGCAAGGAGAACCTCAGCGCCGCGAGCTCGCGCATCCAGGACGTCGACGTCGCCGAGGAATCCACGCAGTACGCCCGCTACAACATTCTCGTCCAGTCCGGCACGGCGATGCTGGCGCAGGCCAACCAGGTGCCGCAAAGCGCGCTGCGCCTCCTCCAGTAACCTGAAGCGGATCGAAGCTCGAAATGTCTCCATCTATGTTCCTCGAGCTTCGCAGCTGGACGAGCAGCGGGTTTTCGGTGCAGCCCGGAATCCGCCACCGGACATTCCGTCTGGCCGGTCCTCGGCGGCGCGACGGTTCATCGTTGCGGACACCACCGGCTCCGCCCTCGCCAATGGAACCGAGCGACACCCCGTTGCCATCCCCGCCCGCGGGCGGAGTGAAGCTGCCCAAACCTTCCTGATCCTTCCCGCCACCCGGCAAACCAAACCGGGCGATCGCCCCACGCATGAACCCCGTCACGGATGACGCCATCGAGACCGCCCGAGCACCGGGCCGCGGTGGACAACTCGACGAGCGAGTTCCTGCCAGGGTTCCCCTGGACAATCCCGACCGGGCGAGGCTCGCCCAAACTGGCGGACGAACTTCGCCAGATTCCCCGTTAAGTGATCCCCTTTTGTTCCGATCTAAGCTGCGCGAGATGCTGTGCTTTCGGCCCGCGAACGGCCCCGGTTTTCCGGGGAGAGCGGAGCGCGGCGGAAGAACCTCCATCCGCGACAGGCGAGGGATGAACTCCCCGCCTGCACGCGACAACAGAGTTTGATTATGCAAATCGGCCTGAAGAAAAACCGGCAAGCGGGCGGCATGTTTCCATGCTGCCCCGCCTCATTTGGTCACTCGATCCGCCAGGCGGTTTTGTGCCTGCTGGCGCTCGGGCCCGTGATCTGTCTGGACATTGCCGGCAGCGCGCGCGCGCAGGGAACCGGTCGCCCCGATCTCTTGAGCGATGCCAACCTTCCCGCCGGCGACAACGCCCCGCCCGAGCTTGGCGCCAGCCGTGTCCGCTACATTCGTATCAACTCCCAGGTGCTGACCTCGCCGGACTCGCCGTTGCACCAGCCGGCGCCGGCGGAACTGCAGCTGGACTCGTCCCGCCTCAGCTTGTCCCTCTTTTCCGACACGGTGCTCACCGCCGCGCTGGAGAAGACGCTCTATCGAAATGACACGAACTTCGTCGCCTCGGGCGTGATCGACGGCTGGCCGAACAGCCGCGTGCATGTGGTGGTGGAGGGCGAGGTGGTGGCCGCCAGCCTGAATGTTCCCGGCCTGGGCCTTTACCAGATTCGTTATGACACGAACGGCCTGCATCGCGTCCTCGAAATCGATCCGCTGCAGCTGCCGGGTTGCAATGTGGTGAAGAAGGCGCCGAAAAAACCGCGGCCGATCAAGCTTTCCAGGAAGAAGAACATCCCTCCCATCCGGAACGGATCCGAGCCCGGTTCCTTCGGTGAGCCGCCGGTGATGTTCTCGGCGGCCGGCGTGTTTTCAAGCGACATCTTCGCGGCACAGGTTCCGCAGCCCGACGCGGGCTCGAACACGAACGTCGATGTCATGGTGGTTTACACCGCCGCCGCCCGGAACGGCGCGGGCGGCGTCTCGGCCATCCACTCGTTGATCGACCTCGCCATCGCCGAGGCGAATGATGCCTATGAGAACAGCCTGATCCCGGTGACTCTGAACCTCGTTTACCGCGGCGAGGTGACTTACACCGAGTCCGGCAGCGCCTCCACGGATCTGACCCGGTTGCAGAATTCGGGTGACGGCCACATGGATGCCGTTCATGCCATCCGCAACCAGTATGGCGCGGACGTCGTGTGCCTCTTCACGGAGACGATGGAGTCCACCTATGCCGGGCTGGGCTACCTGATGGCCTCGGTCTCCACCAACTTTTCGAGCTACGCGTTCAGCGTGGTGCGCCGGACGTATGCGGTCGGCAACTACACCTTTGCGCACGAGCTGGGTCACAACATGGGCTGCGCGCATGACCGCCAGAACTCCGCATCGCAGGGCGCTTACGATTACTCGTATGGTCACCGTTTTGTGGGCACCGACAGCCAGACCTACCGCACGGTCATGGCCTATTCGCCGGGCACGCGCATCGCGTATTTCTCGAACCCGAACGTCACCTACCAGGGCGCGGCCACGGGTGTCGCCGCCGGCGCGACGAACTCGGCCAACAACGCCGCCAGCATCAGCAACACCGTCCCGTACGTCTCGGCGTTCCGCGCCCCGGTGGTGGTGTTTTCGTTTACCGCCACCAGCAACACCGTCGCCGAAAGCACGAACACCGTGTCCATCGATGTGCGTCGCTCCGGCCCCACGAACGCGTCGGTCAACGTTGACTATGACATGGTGGAGGGCACCGCTTCCGACGGCCTGGATTTCAACTCGGTCAACGGGACTCTCACCTTCGCGGCCGGCGAGACGAACAAGACCATCTCGCTCGTGCTGCTCGATGATGCCACCAGGGAAAATGTCGAGACATTGACGGTGCGCCTCGCCAATCCCGGCACGGGCACGCTGCTGACCAGCAATCTCACGGTGTACCTCACTGACAATGATGCGAGCTATGTTCAGTTTGCTTCGACCGGTTTCTCGGTGACGGAAGACACGAACAACGTCAGCCTGGAGGTCCGGCGCACCGGCGTCACCAACACCGCGGTGACCGTGGGCTATTACACCGTGAACAGCACCGCCACGGCGGGATCGGATTATGTCGCCACCAACGGGCTCCTTTCCTTCGCCGCCGGTGAAACCAGCAGGACGTTTTCCGTGACCGTGCTGAACGATGCCGCCGCGGAAAACTCCGAGGCCTTCTTTGTTCGTCTCCGGTACCCGACGAATACGACGCTCGGTTCCCCCACTAATTTCACGCTGACGATCAACACCAACGATCGCTCGGTCATCGCGTTCAGCGCGGCGGCGACCAGCACGTCGGAAAGCAACAGCACCGTGGATGTCACCCTGTCGCGCACGGGCACCACGTTCAACACGGCCACCGTGGACTTCCACACGACGAATGTCACCGCCACCGCGGGCAGCGATTACACGTCCACCAACGGCACGGTGACCTTCACCAACGGCCAGGCCAGCGCGACGATTACGCTCGTCGTCGCCAGCGATGCCACCCTTGAGCCGAGCGAAACCTTCCGCATCCGGCTCTACAATCCGGTGGATGCCACCCTTGGCGCCATCGGCACCAACACGGTGACCATCACCGATGACGACGCCAGCGCCGTGGCGTTTGATGTCTCCACGAATCTCGTCAGCGAAACCAACGAAACCATCACCTTCTCCGTTCTGCGCACTGGCGTCACCAACACGGCCATCAGCGTCAATTACACGACGACCAACGGAACCGCGACCGCCGGCATGGATTACGTGGCGGCAGGCGGCATCCTGACCTTTGCCGCAGGCGTGGTTTCGAATGGATTCACCGTGACTCTCACCAATGACCTGACTCAGGAATCATCGGAAACGTTTCAGGTGCGGCTGCTAAATCCCACCAACACGACTTTGGCGACGGCGACGAACACGGTGACCATCACGGACAACGACGCGGCGAGCGTGGCGTTCAGCCACGGGACGACGAACGTGTCGGAGAACGCGGGGAGCATCACGCTGACGGTGGTGCGCAGCGG
>JBDHQG010000312.1:0-5663 GCA_039806925.1 Limisphaerales bacterium | reverse complement strand
CGCGACGTTTGCAGAGGGAGACAATCTTCTCCATCAACACATTTTCTTTGGGCTCGGACATAAGAGTTTGGGAGTGTTCGGGAACGCAAGATCGAAGTCAAGAAAGGCCGAATGTTGTGCGGCTTGTCGCCAGTTCTTCACCAGTCACTTCATCATCTCTTGCCGTCATGTGCATCAAAAGGGTTGAAACCTCCCGTCCCGTTTCCTTAGCTTCCAGTTATGAAATCACTCCGCCTGCTCGCCTGCCTGCTTTGTGGCCTGCTGTCTGCGTCGGCCGCTGAGAAGAATTACACCATCGCAGTCATCCCGAAGGGCACCACGCACGAGTTTTGGAAATCGATCAACGCCGGCGCCTTCAAGGCCCGCAACGAACTCGCCGGGCAAGGCATCAAGGTGGACGTCATCTGGAAAGGCCCGCTCAAGGAAGACGACCGTGACCAGCAGATCCAGACCATCGAGAACTTCACCACGCGCCGCGTGAACGGCATCGTGCTCGCGCCGCTGGACTCGCAGGCGATGGTGCGCCCGGTGAACAACGCCATCCGCGCCAAGGTGCCGGTGGTGATCATGGATTCCGGGCTCAAGTCGGACAACTACGTGAGCTTCGTGGCGACGGACAATTACAAGGGCGGCGTGCTCGCGGCGCAGCACATGGGCAAGCTGCTCGAAGGCAAAGGCAACGTCATCCTGCTGCGCTACGCCGTCGGATCTGCGAGCACCGAGGAGCGGGAAGCTGGTTTCGTTGATACGCTCAAGAAAGAGTTTCCGCAGATTAAACTCATCTCCTCGGATCAATACGCCGGGCCGACGCGCGAAACCGGTTATCAGGCGGCGCAGAATCTCCTCAATCGTTTCGGTCGCGATGTGAACGGCATCTTCGCTCCGTGCGAACCGCCGACCATCGCGATGGCGAAGGCGCTGCGTGACATTGGCAAGGCCGGCGGCAAGGTGAAGATGGTCGGCTTCGATGCCGGCTCGCAATCCGTCGCTGATCTCAAGCGCGGCGACGTGCAGGGGCTCGTCGTGCAGAATCCGGTCTTCATGGGCTACAAGGGCGTGATGACGATGGTCGAGCATCTCCAGGGTAAGAAGGTCGAGAAACGCATCGATACCGGTGTTGTTCTCGTCACGCCTGAGAACGCCGACCAGCCGGATGTCAAAGAGCTGCTCTATCCGCCGCTGGACAAGTATCTGAAATGACCGCGCGTCTCCGGATGTCCGGCGTCCGAAAATCCTTCGGCGCCACCCACGCATTGCGCGGCGTCTCCCTCGAGATCGGCCCGGGCGAGGTTCACGCGTTGATTGGCGAGAATGGCGCCGGCAAGAGCACGCTCATGAAAATCCTGAGCGGCGCGTATCAGCCGGATGAAGGACGCATCGAACTGAACGGAACGCCGTTCACGCCGGAGAATCCCCTGCACTCCCGCACTTCCGGCATCGCGATGATTTACCAGGAGCTCACGCTCGCGCCGGACCTCAGCGTGGAGGAGAACATTCTGCTCGGTTCCGAACCCGCGCGTTTCGGCTGGATCAATCGTGCCCGCCGTCGCGAACTCGCTCATCGCGCGTTGGCGGAACTTCACCACGACAGCATTCCGCTCAACGTTCCGGTTCGCGCGCTGACCATCGCCGAGCAGCAGGTGGTGGAGATTGCGCGCGCGTTGATCGGTGACCCGAAGGTCATCATCATGGACGAACCCACCAGCAGCCTCACGCAGGTTGACACCGAGAATCTTTTCGCGGTCATCGGCAAGCTCCAGAAACGCGGTGTGAGCGTCGTCTACATCTCGCACTTCCTCGAAGAATGCCAGCGGCTCTGTGACCGCTACACCGTGTTGCGCGACGGTGAAAGCGTGGGCGCCGGCGACATGAAGACCGTCCAGCTCTCTGAGATCATTCGACTGATGGTTGGCCGCGACATGACGGAGATTTATCCGCGCACGCCGCATCAGTTGGGCAAGACGGTTCTTGAACTCAAGAACGTCGCCGGCGCAGCGAAGCCGCGTTCCGCCAGTCTCACGCTGCGCGCCGGGGAAATTCTCGGCATCGCGGGACTCATCGGCGCGGGCCGCACCGAAATGCTGCGCGCGTGCTTCGGACTGGATCGTCTCGCCGCCGGTACGGTGGAAGTTTTCGGGCGCAACGAAACCCGCGCTTCACCCACGGCACGTTTGAACTCCGGCATCGGCTTGCTCAGCGAGAATCGCAAGGAGGAAGGCTTGATGCTGAATCGCTCGCTCGCCGACAACTTGACCGCCACCCGCCTTCGCCCCGTGGCCCGCGCCGGTTTCATCAGCCAACGCGCTCAGCACGATTGCACGCGCCGCTGGATGGAACGGCTCGAAGTGCGCGCCCAGGGACCGGAGCAGGACATCGGCGAACTGTCCGGCGGCAACCAGCAGAAGATCGCCATCGGCCGGCTGCTGCACCACGACGCGAAAATTCTCCTGCTCGACGAACCGACGCGCGGCATCGACGTCGGCAGCAAGGCGGCCATCTATCGCTTGATCGGCCAGTTCGCCGCCGAGGGCAAATCCGTCATCTTCGTCAGCTCGTACCTGCCTGAACTGCTTGGCGTGTGCGATACCATTGGCGTGATGTGTCGTGGCGTGCTCACCGAGATTCGCCCGGTGGCGCAGTGGACGGAACATGACATCATCACCGCCGCCATCGGCTCCGGCGCGGGCGATACCACCATCACCGCATGAGCCCATCGCGCAGCCGCCTCAAGAAAATCCTGAAAGCTCTCGGGCCATTCTTCGGCCTCGTGCTGGTGACAACACTCTTCATGGCGATGCTCGCGCTGAAAGACGTAACGGATCAGATGGAGAAGGAAACTCTGACCGGCTTCAGCGGCTGGCAACAGGCGGCGAAGACTTCGCCCTACGACGGGCTCAAGGCATTCACCAGCATCGCGAACTTCAAGACCGTTCTCTCGCAAACGGTCATCGTCGGCATTGGCGCGCTGGGCATGACCATGATCATCGTGAGCGGCGGCATCGATCTCAGCGTCGGTTCCGTCGTCGCGCTCACCAGCGTGCTCGGCGCGACGTTGCTGAACAAAGGCTGGGGAATGGGCTCCGCCGTGTCGGTCACCGTGCTGGCCGGCAGCGCGATTGGGCTGTTGAACGGAACGCTCATCGCCGGACTGCGGCTGATGCCGTTCATCGTCACGCTGGGCATGATGGGCGTGGCGCGTGGACTCGCGAAATGGGTCGCCGGCAACCAGACCGTGAACTACCCGTTTGAATCGCCCATCAGCAACCTGATGAAGATGGACGATCTGGATCACCTGCTTCCCCTGCCCCAGGGCGTTTGGATCGCCGTCGTTCTCGCGGTGATCATGTCCGTCGTCATGCGCCAGACGATCTTCGGTAGGTACATTTTCGCCATCGGTTCCAATGAAGCCACGGCGCGGCTCTGTGGCATTCGCGTTCCACTACAGAAGTTGTTGATCTATTCGCTCGCGGGAATCTTCTTCGGCTGTGCGGGCTTGATGCAGCTCACGCGTCTGACGCAAGGCGATCCTTCGGGAGCGGTCGGACTGGAACTCGACATCATCGCCGCCGTGGTCATTGGCGGAGCAAGCTTGAGCGGTGGCAGCGGCAGCATCCTCGGCTCGATGATCGGCGCGCTGATCATCCAAACGCTGCGCAACGGCTCCAGCCTGATGAACTGGCCGACCTTCACCCAGGAAATCATCATCGGCATCGTCATCATCCTCGCCGTCGGTCTCGACCGCTACCGCCAAAGCCGGATGAAGGCGTAGCTGGGACAATGCAGTTGATGGTAAGTCAGGCATCCTGCCTGACCTTATGCGTGCTTCGCACGGCAAAGCGGTGTGCCCCGAGAAAGAAGGCTGAATGTAAACCGTCTGGTGTACGCGCTGGTGAACTTCGAGACAACCTATCCTGTCGGCAGCAGGCTGCCGCTCGCGATGTTCTACTGCATCGGGCCGGATTGGAGCTTCGACGGATCGACTTCCCAATGCCGGATCTTCTTCCGCTGCCAGGTGTAGGTGATATGGACCTTGCCATCCGGCGCCTGGATGATCGCCGGATACGAGTACTCGCCCGGCTCGCTCTCCAGCGTCAGCACCGTCTGCCATTGCCTTCCGTCCTTCGAGAGCCCGAGCACCAGCGGCGTGCGACCGCGCGACACCGGATTGTATACGAGCAGATGCCGCCCGTCCTTCAGCGTGATCCCATCAATGCCCGCGCTCGGGTTCAACAGCGACGTCGCCTGCATCGCACTCCATGTCTTGCCTCCATCCTCCGACCAAATCTCCGTCACGCGTCCCTGCCGGCTGCGGTTCAGCGCCTGCAGGCGGCTGCCCGGGTGAAACAGCACCGTCGGCTGGATGGCGCCAAATTCCTTTCCATCGTTCAACGGCTCCGTCTTCGTCCAGGTCGCGCCGAGGTCACGCGTCATCTCCATGTGAACGCGCCAGCCGTCATGTTCCGAACTCGACGGGCACAGCAATGTGCCGTCCGCGAGCAATACCGGCTTCGCGCGAATCGGGCCGAGAATTCCTTCCGGCAAACGCCGCGGAGCAGACCACGTCTTCCCGCCGTCGGTCGACTTGATGAGCAAACCCCACCAGCGCGACGGGCTCGGGCCGACCTTGTAGAACAACAGCAGCGGGCCGTTCTTTACCTGGAACAATACGGGGTTCCAAGCCGGATGCCGCGTCTTGCCATCCGCCTGGACGCCATTGGCAACCTCAATAGGCGTCAGCCACCTCGTCCCGTCATGACGCGAAAACCAGATGCCCACGTCGGGATGCTTCTCATGCGTTCCGCCGAACCACGCGGCCACCAATCCCGTGGGCGTGCTTTCGATGGTCGAGGCATGACACGCCGGGTATGGCGCGGATTCGTAGATGAACTCGGTCTTCAATACCGCGCCACCAGTCGGCGCCGCCGGCACGCCTGCCGGCTGCGTGGCACAACCGGCCAGCGCCACCAGCACGCACGCGGCAAAGACTTCACGGAAACCAGTCATCATTTCTTCGACTCCGGTTTGGGCGCGGTGATCATCGGCCAGTTGTCCGTGCGGAACGGCGACGCCGGCAACGGTTCTTCATCCATGCCGCGCGTGCAGTACAGATTCGCCACCGGACAATCCGCCCACGCGTAGCGCACCGCCACGGGCTTCGGCACGGCGGGACTACTGACCACCATTTTGTCACCGACGATCTCCGCGTTCGCCCAGACGAACTTCCGATCTTCGCCCGCGATGGCGAAGCCAGTCACCGGCGCGTTGAGCCAGCCCTTCTTCAAATTGTAGTTCAGGGCGATTCCTCCATCCTTTTTCGCCATCGGCACATTGTCGGCGCGCGAGGCCGCGCCAAACAATCCTCCGCCCGCGAAGTCGAAGCTGAGGATCACCTTGTCGCCATCAATCTTTCCGCTGCGATACTGCGGGCCGCTCCAGGTGAACTTTTCGCCATAGGCAATGCCGCGCGCCGCCAGCGCGAGACGTTCGCCCACCGGACGCTTCCAGACGGGGTGGATGTCCTTCGGATCGCCGAAGTCGAGAATCGAAACCGCGCCGACCTTCGGCAGAACCTTCGTCGCGTGAATCTGCGCCTCGCGCAATTCGGCCCAGGTGCTCTCCGCCGGCTCCTCCTTGATCGCCATGAACGGCGCGAGCTGCACCTG
>JBDHQG010000311.1:0-5676 GCA_039806925.1 Limisphaerales bacterium | reverse complement strand
CCTCCGTGAGCACGACCGTTTCGTTCACGGTCATCATCAAGGACTACGTGGAGCTCACCATCGGCCAGGGCATCCTGCAGACGGGCGAAACCAACTCGGCGCCAATCGAACTGTTCTCGAGCGCGCCGGTTGTTGACGCGCAATTCCAGGTCACGTTCGACGCCACGCGCCTGACAAATCTCGCCGTCCTGGAACTGGCGCCGGAACGCGCGAAA
The DNA here is from genome assembly GCA_039806925.1 of Limisphaerales bacterium. Classification (GTDB taxonomy): domain Bacteria; phylum Verrucomicrobiota; class Verrucomicrobiia; order Limisphaerales; family JADJPG01; genus JADJPG01. The sequence goes on along the minus strand of JBDHQG010000311.1, from coordinate 5,461 downwards.
GTTTCCCTCCAGATGACCGCGCCGGACACCGCCCGGCTCTCCATCGTGGCCGAGCCCGGCGTCTCCCTCCAGGGCACGCAGCAGCTCGCGCAGCTGCAATTCGAGGCCATCGCCGGCGTCCCCTCCGCGTTCGTTCCCCTGCAAACCTCGCTGACAAACATCACGCGCGCGGAGGCCGGCCTTGAGCCGACGCTGCTTGCCAACAACGGCCGCGCGGTCGTCATTGGCACCCAGCCCCTGCTGGAACCCACGCTCACCACCCCCGCCGTGAGGCAGATGATGCTCTATGGCCGGCGGGGAACCACCTACACGATCGAAGCCTCCACCAACATTGCCAACCCGTCCGCGTGGCGCGCCCGCGGCACGTTGCCCGGCGCCTCGATGACCAACCTCTTCCGTGTGCTTCCGCTGACGGCCGCTCCGGCGCCCCCGGTCTTCTACCGCATCCGGCAGTGACATCAGGCCGTTGAAACACATCACACCCGCGCCCCAGGCCGGGCTCACGCGTTGAGCCCGGCCTGATGGCTTTCCGCATTTCCCGCGATTCATTCTTGGCGATGCTCCGGAGGCGATTCTATGCTCCGGGACATTAAACGTTCGTGAGCCATGCCCATTTACGAATTCTCCTGTCCAAAGTGCCGGATCATTTTCAGCTTCCTCTCGAAGCGGGTGAATCCAGACCGCCTGCCCGTCTGCCCCAAGTGCGGCAACAAGAAGATGACAAAACAAATGAGCACCTTCGCCATGCCGCGCGGCCTGGACGAAGGAAAAGCCGGTCCGGAGGACGCGGACGCGATGCCGGAACTGGACAATCCCAAGGTCATGCGCGCGATGGCGGAGATCGAGCGCGACATGGGGCACCTCGATGAAAACAACCCGAAGCACATGGCGCATCTCATGCGCAAGATGAAGGACGCCATGCCGCCCGGCACGATGCCCAAGGAGCTCGACATCGCGATCAAACGTCTCGAAGCCGGCGAGGATCCGGAAAAGATCGAAGCCGACATGGGTGACCTCCTCGGCGATCTGGAAGGCGGACCAGGAGCCGGTGGCGGTGGCGGCTACACGCGGGATGCCGGGCTTTACGACTACTGAACGCTACGCATCGCCCACCACGTCGGCACCGGAATCGGGCTTGGTGAAATCCCGCGTTCGCTGCTACCTTCCGCCCCTGCATGAGCGCGGCTCACATCGCATCACACACACGGCAAGCTGGCCCGCCGACGGAATCAGGCGGCCGCCGGCCTGAACTGCTCGCGCCCGCCGGAGACTGGGAATGTGCCAGGGCCGCGGTGGAAAACGGGGCGGATGCGATCTACTTCGGGCTGGAACGCTTCAACGCGCGCATGCGCGCCCACAATTTCACCGTCGCCGACCTGCCGAAATTGATGGAGTTCCTGCACCGGCGCGGCGTCCGCGGCTACGTCACCTTCAACACGCTCGTCTTCCAGAACGAGATGGAGGAGGCGGAGCAGCACCTGCGTTCCATCATCGCCGCCGGCGTCGACGCGGCCATCGTGCAGGACGTCGGCATCTGCCGCCTGATTCGCCGGCTCTCCCCGGATTTTCCGATCCACGCCTCCACCCAGATGACCGTGACCAGCAGCGCCGGAGTCGGGTTCGCGCGGGAACTCGGCTGCCAGCTCGTGGTGCTGGCGCGCGAATGTTCCATCGCCGAAATTGAAACAATCCAATCCGCCCAGGCCGCCGAACTGTCGGGCACGGCGCTTCCCGCCGCGCTGCCGCTCGAAGTGTTCGTCCATGGCGCGCTGTGCGTCGCCTACTCCGGCCAATGCCTCACCAGCGAGGCGCTCGGCGGCCGCTCCGCCAACCGCGGCGAGTGCGCGCAGGCGTGTCGCATGCCCTACGAACTCATCTCGGATGGGCAGCCCGTGCCGCTGGGGGATCGAAAATATCTCCTCAGCCCGCAGGATCTCGCGGGGCTGGACGTATTGCCGGACCTCGTGAAGGCCGGCGTCGCGTCGCTGAAAATCGAAGGCCGGCTGAAGACGCCCGAATACGTCGCAAACATCACGCGCGTCTACCGCCAGGCGCTGGATCGTTGCGCCGCAGCCCGGCCCGCCCCGACAACCAGCGACGAGACGCGCTACGATTTGGAGATGGCCTTCTCACGCGGGCTCCACACCGGATGGTTCCGCGGCAGCAACAATCAGGAGCTGGTCCATGCCCGTTTCGGAAAAAAGCGCGGCGTCTACCTGGGCAGCGTGTCGCGCGTGCAGGGCTCCAGAGTCGTGCTCAAGCTTGAAGCGCCGCTGAAACCCGGGGACGGCGTGGTGTTCGATGCCGGGCACCCGGACCAGCCCGAGGAAGGCGGCCGCGTTTACGAGGTCCAGATGTTGAAGAACGGCAGTTCTCCGGAAGCCGTGCTGGCGTTTGGTTCCGGCGACATCGATTTCTCGCGGGTCAAGGCCGGCGACAGGCTCTGGAAAACCAGCGACCCGGAGCTGGACCGCCGCCTGCGCCAAAGCTTCGAGGGGGATGCGCCGCGATTCGCCCGCCCCGTCACAATGGAGGTCCACGGGCGGCTCGGCACGCCATTGACTTTGATCGTTCACGATGAATCGGGACGCGCCGTGCGGGCCCAATCCTCCATGCCGCTGGCCGCCGCGGCAACGCAGCCGCTCGGCACCGGGCGGCTGGAGGAACAGCTGGGGCGGCTCGGCGGCACTCCGTTTCAACTCGCCGCGCTGAAGAATGAGCTGGAGGGCGGGCTCATCCTTCCCGTCAGCGAGCTGAATCGCGTTCGTCGCGACGCCATCTCCCAACTCGAGGCCCTGCGCGCGCAACCGCTGCGATGGACGCAAAACGAACCAGCGACCGCCCCGCCGCCATCCGCGGCGCCTCAGCCGGGCGATGCGCCGGCGGATCCCGAGCTTGTCATCCTGGTCAGAAATCTCGCGCAGCTGGAGACGGCGCTGCGTTGCGGAGGCACGCGGATTTACTGCGACTTCGAGGATCCAAAAAAATATCGCGAGGCCGTGCGCATGGCCCATGAATCCTTTGGCTGCGCCGGGCCGGAGAAAACCATCTGGGTCGCGCCGCCGCGCATCTTCAAGACCGGGGAGGAATGGACCCTCCAGCAGGTGCGCTCGGCGGACGCCGACGGTTATCTGATCCGCAACCACGAACACCTGCGCTTCTTCGCCGGCTGCCGGCGCACCGGCGACTTCTCCCTCAACGTCGCAAACGCGCTGACGGCCGAATACTTCATCCAACGGTTCGGCCTGGAGCAGCTCACCGCCTCGTACGACTTGAACGGCACCCAGCTGGAGGCGTTGCTGCAGGCGGCGCCTCCACGCTGGTTCGAGGTCACCATCCACCAGCACATGCCCATGTTTCACATGGAGCACTGCGTGTTCTGCGCCTTCCTCTCGAAGGGCACCGATTACCGGAACTGCGGCCGGCCCTGCGACCGGCATGAAGTGCGGTTGCGCGACCGCGTCGGCGCCGAGCATTTCCTGAAGGCCGACGCCGGCTGCCGCAACACCGTCTTCAATGCCCGCGCCCAGACTGGCGCCGAGCATGTCTCGCGACTGGTGGAACTGGGCGTGCGCCGGTTCCGGATTGAGTTCGTGGGCGAAAGCACTGATGAAGTGGCCGGGACCATTGCGATGTATCGCAGCCTGCTGCGCGGCGAGATTTCCGGCGCCCGGCTCTGGCGCGAGCTGAAGCTCCAGAACCAGCTTGGCGTCACTCGCGGCACGCTCGAACGCCGCCAGGCCGCCCCGCCGCCGCGCCACTGATTCCAGCATCACGCCGGAGTGTCCAGATTTTGGCCGGAGGGATGCCCCGGAATCCGGCTAAAGGAAGTTTCCAGCCCGCCGAAAACTAGGAGGAATGGAAGCCAATATCGGGCAAGCAATCATGGTTCTCCGCGTCAACGCGCCGGGAGATCCGGCAAAGGCATCGTGGCCTGCGCCGTGCTTGCTCAGCTTTTGAAGGACAAACGTTTATGCCCTCATTTAGTTACGTAGCCCGGGAAGCAGGAACGGGAAAAGAAATCAAGAGCTCGCTCGACGCCCAGAACGAGCAGGCGGCGGTGGCGGCGCTTCTCAACAGAAACCTCCTGGTGATGTCGATCCAGGAAAAGATGGGCAAGAAGGGCAAGACCGCGGGCGGCTCCGTGGGGCTCGCGGACCTCGTCGTCTTCACCCGCCAGCTCGCGACGATGATCGACGCGGGTCTCGCCATGGTGCAATCGCTCCAGGCGCTGGCCGAGCAGACCTCGAACAAGGTGATGCGCGACACGATCAAGGACATCTGCACGCGCGTCGAAGGCGGCGACAGTTTTTCCGAAGCGCTCGGCAAGCACCCGAAAACGTTCAACAAGCTTTACGTCTGCATGGTCGCCGCCGGCGAACGCGGCGGCCTGCTTTCCGAAATTCTCTCTCGCCTCGCGACCTACCTCGAGAATACCGCCAAGCTGCGCAAGAAGGTGAAGTCGGCGATGATGTATCCCGTGGCCGTGACGGTCATCGCGATCGGCATCACCATCTTCCTGCTCGTGAAGGTTGTGCCCGTCTTCGGCGAGGTTTACAGCGGGTTCGGCTCGAAGCTCCCGGCTCCGACCCAGGCCCTGATTGACCTGAGCAAATTCGTCCAGTCCTACCTCGTCTACATGCTTGCCGCCGCCGGCGGCGCCATCTACGGCTGGCTGGCGTGGCTCAAGACTCCGAAGGGCCTGGAGTTCTGGGACAGCACGCGCATCCGCCTGCCGATCTTCGGCGTGATCGCCCACAAGATCTGTCTCGCCCGCTTCACCCGCACCCTCGCCTCCCTGATCCGTTCCGGCGTGCCCATTCTCGAAGTGCTGCAGATCGTCTCCAACACGGTCGGAAACGTCGTGATGGAAAAGGCCATTCGCTCCGCATCGAGCGACATCGAACGCGGCGAAGGCATCGCCGCGGCGCTTGGCAAACATCCGGTCTTCCCCGTCATGATCATCCGGATGGTCACCGCCGGCGAACAAACCGGCAAGATCGAGAACATGCTGGAACGCATCTCCGACTTCCTGGATGATGAAATCCAGACGACCCTTTCCGGCCTCACCTCGTTGATCGAACCGCTGCTGATCGTGTTCCTTGGAGTCACCGTCGGCGGCATCGCGATCTGCATGTTCCTCCCGATTTTCAAGATGAGCGAACTCGTCAACCCGCGAAAATAACCGGGCGCTCGAATCCTCCTGTTTCAGCCAGGCGCGGGATCCATTCCCGCGCTTTTCTTTTCGGATCGAGCCCCGCCGCGAGGGGTGGAAAACGAGGCTTGAGGTTGAAGTCGGGCGTGGCATCTTTCCCGTCAGCCCGCTCGCGCGAGTGGTGAAATGGCAGACACGCCAGACTTAGGATCTGGTCCCGTAAGGGGTGGAGGTTCAAGTCCTCTCTCGCGCACCAATTCGACGCTCCCGGCGGGCCGGTCGGAAACCAGATTCACGGATGAACAT
>JBDHQG010000310.1:0-5679 GCA_039806925.1 Limisphaerales bacterium | reverse complement strand
CGCAGTGACTTCGGCAGCAATACGGTCACGGACTTTGGCGGCGAGTGCGTTACCGTCGATGCGAATGGCGGTCATGATGAGAGTGCTGGATCAGGAGTTGAATCGCTTGGCGCGACCGGCGATGCCTCGGTGGCCCCGCTGCTGGTGGGCGCGTTCCCGAAGATTCCGGCGGAGCTGCAGGACACGGCGTTCGAGCAGATTGTGAAGCGCGCCGACTGGTCGATGGCGCTCGTGGAAGCGGTGAAGTCCGGCAAGGTGACGCTCGCAAACCTCGGGCCGTCCTCCGTGCATCGCCTGCGCACGCACAGCGACAAGGACGTGGCGAAACGCGCCGGCGAAGTGATCGATGAATTGCGTGGCCCTGAAGTGAAGGAGAAGAACGCGCTCATCGCGAAGCTCACGCCGGAAGTCGAGAAGCCGGGCAACATCGAGAACGGCAAGAAGCTCTTCACCGCGAACTGCGTCATCTGCCATCGCTTCAACGGCGAGGGCAAGGAGATCGGCCCCGAGCTGACCGGCATGGGCGCGCATGGCCCGGCGGAATTGCTGGTGGCGGTGCTCGATCCGAATCGCGAGGTGGATCCGAGTTTCCTCTCCTGGAGCATCGAAACGAAGGACGGCGAGACGCTGGACGGCCTCATCGCCAGCGAGAATCGTTCGAGTGTCACGTTGCGCAACAACAGCGGCGAGACGGTGGTGAAGACCGCCGACATCGCGGGCCGTCGCAACACGGGCCGCTCGCTGATGCCCGAGGGCTTCGAGTCGCTTGGCGCGGAATCCTTGCGCGACATCTTGGCCTACGTCTGTGGCAGTGATGCGCGTTATCGCATCGTCGATCTCCGTAGTGCTTTCACCGCGAACAGCACGGAGGGCATTTACATCAGCAGGGAATCGAAGGGTGAATCGGTTCACTTCCGGAAGTTCGGCCTGGCGAAGGCCGGTGACGTGCCGTTCGAGATCATCCAGCCGTCGAAGACATCGAGCGGCAACAACGTGATCGTGCTCAAGGGCGGCCAGGGATATTCGAGGACGCTGCCGCAGAAGGTCGAGACGGGCACGCTGAACCTCAAGGCGACGCGGTTGCACTTCCTCGGCGGCGTGGCGGGCTGGGGCTACCCGTGCTGCGGCGAGAACAAGAACGAAGGCACACCGGTCGTGAAGGCGACGGTGGAGTTCGTCGAAGGCCCGAGCGAGGAGTTCACCTTCAAGAACGGCGTGGAATACGCGGATTACAACGGCGACTACAAGGTGCCTGGATCGAAGGCGGTGGAAGGCGTCGTGCGCGACGGCCAGATTCGCACCTTCTCCCGCGCGCTGAAGAACAAGTCGGCGATGAAGAAGATCACCTTGGAAAGCTTCAACAACGGCGTGGCGCCGACGATTGTCGCCATCACGGCGGACACCACGGAAGCGGGCGCGACTGCGGACGCCGCGGATACGTCGGCGCGGGAAGTGAAGAGCGGCGAGACGGCGGCGGTTCCGGCGGCATTGCCGACGTTCAAGTGGGGCTCCGGCATCAAGACGCTCATGGTCGGCGGCGGCAGCTCGCACGACTTCAGCCGCTGGTTCGATAAATACGATCGCGAGACGTTGAGCGAAGGGGGTCTGGCGTCGGTGAATTACACCGACAAGCCGGCGGCGATCTCGGGCGCGTTGAAGGACATTGATGTGCTCTATCAGAGCGCGAACCAGAAGATGGACGACAAGGAGCTGCGCAAGGCGATCTTCGATTTTGCCGAGGCGGGCAAGGGCATCGTCTTCGTCCACGCGGGCGTGTGGTACAACTGGAACGACTGGCAAGAATACAATCGCGTGCTGGTGGGCGGCGGCTCGCGCGGCCACGATCGGTTCGGGGAGTTCGAGGTGAATCTCGATGTGAAGGATCACCCGGTGATGAAGGGTGTGGACGCGACGTTCAAGATTACCGACGAGCTGTATTACCAGAAGTTCGAGGAGAATGGCACGCCGGTGCAGGTCCTCGCCACGGCGAAGAACCTGACGAGCGGCAAGACGTATCCCTCGGTCTGGATCGTGAAGCATCCGAAGGCGCGCATCGTGTGCATCGCGCTCGGCCATGACGGTCTGGCGCACGGGCATCCCGCCTACAAGGCGATGCTGCGGAACGCGGTGACGTGGGCGGCGGGGAAGTAACGCCGCGAGAGTAGACTGGATTCAAGCAAGCGCCGGCCTTCGGGTCGGCGCTTTTCGTTTACTTCGGCGCGAGATCTTTGCGTGGGAAGAGCGCGGCGGGTTCGCCAATGGTATGGCCGGCGGCAAGCTTGCCCCAGGCGGCTTCGCTGAACTTCGCGGGTGAATCTTTCAAGCCGAGCTGCGCGTAGATTTTTTCGCTGGTGCCGGGGATGAACGGCCAGAGCAGCACGGCGAGCACGCGGCAGGTTTCGACAAGGTTGTAGAGCACGGCGTCGAGACGCGCGGCTTGCGTGGGATCTTTCGCGAGTTTGAACGGCGCGGTTTGGTCGACGTACTGGTTCGCGCGATTGACGAGCGTCCAGATGGTTTCGAGCCCGGCCTGAAGCTCGGCATCACGGAGATTTTTTTCCGTGCCTGAAACGGCTTTGGCGGCATCGACGGCGAGTTCGTCAGAGCGCTGCGGAAGGATACCGTTGCGATAACGCTTCAGCATCGAGAGCGAGCGGTTCACGAGATTGCCGAGCCCGTTCGCCAGTTCCGCCTGGTAACGCGCGGCGAATCCAGCATCTGTCCAATTGCCATCCGGGCCGATGCTCAGCTCGCGCACCACGTAGTAGCGGAACGCATCGACGCCCCATTCGGCGATGACCTTGAGCGGCTCGACGATGTTCCCGGTGCTCTTGCTGATCTTCGCGCCGTCCTTCTGCCACCAGCCGTGAACGAGTAGTTGCTTTGGCAACGGCAGACCCATCGCCTTGAGCATGATCGGCCAGTAGACGGCGTGGAACTTCAGGATGTCCTTGCCGATGACGTGGGCGTCGGCGGGCCACAGAGCGAGTTGCGAGTTCTGAGTTTCAAGTTTCAGGTTCGGTAAGGCGGCAGTCAGGATCGCATCGCCGAGCGCGGCGGGGACGCTGATGTAGTTCACGAGCGCATCGAACCAAACGTAGGTGACGTAGGCCGGATCGAAGGGCAGGGGAATGCCCCAGTTCAGGCGCGCGGCGGGGCGGGTGATGCAGAGATCTTCAAGCGTGTTGTTCTTCAGGAAGCCGAGGACTTCGTTGCGCCGGTAGTCGGGCTGGATGAACTCCGGGTTGGCCTCGATGTAATCGACCAGCCATTGCTGATGATCCTTCAGCTTGAAGTAGTAGTTGTTTTCGACGAGCTCGACAACTTCGCCGTAGGACGGATCGAACTTTCCGTCGGGCTGACGATCCTTCTCGGTGAGGAAGGTTTCCTCCTTCTGCGAATAGAATCCGCGATACTCGGCCTGATAAAACTGTCCGGCGACATGGAGCTTCGCGAGAATCGCCTGCACGGTCTGTTTGTGGCGCGATTCGGTGGTGCGGACGAAATCATCGTTCGTGAGATGAAGCGCGCCGGTGAAGGATTTCCAGTCAGCGGCGAGTTCATCGCAATAAGTCTGCGGCGCCTTGTTCTCGCGAAGGGCGGCCTGCTGGACCTTCTGGCCGTGCTCATCGAGGCCGGTGAGGAAGAAGACCGGTTCGCCGAGGCTGCGGCGGGCGCGGGCGATGACGTCGGTGAGGATCTTTTCGTAGGCATGGCCGAGGTGCGGCTGGCCGTTGACGTAATCGATGGCGGTCGTGATGTAGAACGGTTTGCTCATTCGCGGAGGTCAGCTTGGCGGACGGGCGGGGGGTTGGCAATGTTTGGCTAAGCCAAAGGCGGCAGGGGGCGCGTTGACCGTGAATCGGCTTGCCAAAGGGCGGCCGCGGTTTTTAAGTTCGCGCCGATGGATAACTCGCAATTGGAACAGTACGTGCCGGTGTTGCTGCTGGCCGGCGTGGCGTTGGCCTTCGCGTTTGGCACGCTGCTGGTGTCCGTGATCATCGGCTGGCGTTCCAAGCGCAGCAAGATCAAGGATACGGCCTACGAGTGCGGCATGTTGCCGATTGGCGAGGGCAGCACGCGCATGTCGGTGAAGTTCTATCTCGTGGCGATGCTCTTCATCCTCTTCGATATCGAGGTGGTCTTCATGTATCCGTGGGCGGTGGTCTATCGCGAAATGCTCGCGGATGCCGCGACGCGGAATCTGATTCTGGGCGGAATGCTCTCCTTCCTCGGCGTGCTGTTCATCGGCTACATCTACGCGTTGAAGAAGCGGGCGTTCGACTGGAAGAGCTGAATGTTCCCGGGGCGATGCGTCGCGCCTTGCTTCCGCCCGCCCGCGAAACAGAGGTGATTTCAAAAAACCGCTTGCGCTCAAAGTCGCGATTGCTAGATTCGCGCCCTCATTTTGGTCCACCTTCGGGTGGGCTTTTGTCTTTTGTGTTCGGATTCACAAGCACGATTGCGTGAAAATATTTAGCGGCAATTCCAATCTGCCTCTTTCGCGGGCCATCGCGGCCTCCATTGGCATTGAACTGGGCAAGTGTTCCGTCAGTTCGTTTCCTGACGGGGAGACGTTTGTGAAGATCGACGAAAACGTTCGTGGGGAGGACGTCTTTGTGGTGCAGTCCAGCAGTCCGCCGACGAATCATCACCTGATGGAGATGTTCATCATGATCGATGCGTTGCGGCGTGCGAGTGCTTCTCGCATTACTGCTGTCCTTCCGTTCTACGGTTACGCGCGCCAGGATCGCAAAGATCAACCCCGCGTTCCCATCACCGCGAAATTGGTGGCGAATTTGATCGTCGCGGCCGGTGCGAATCGTGTGCTCGCGGTCGATCTCCACGCGCAGCAGATTCAGGGCTTCTTCGATATTCCGGTGGACCACCTTTACGCAGCGCCGGTGATGTTTGAGTATCTCAAGGCGAAGAAGCTGAATGATCTGGTGGTGGTGAGCCCGGACGTGGGCGGCTTGAAGATGGCGCACGCTTATTCGCAGGTTTTGGACGCCAGCCTGGCCATCGTCGCCAAACGCCGGAAGAGCGCAACGGAGGTCGAGTCCGTGGCGGTCATCGGTGAGATTCGCGGGAAGAACGTGCTGATGGTGGATGACCTGACGGAAACGGCCGGCACGCTGACGAATGCGGCGGCGCTGCTGCGCAAGCGCGGGGCGAAGAAGATTTTCGCCTGCGTATCCCATGCGATTCTCAGTGACTTGGGAATCGAGCGCCTCCGAAAATCAAAGATTGACGAACTAATCACGACTGATACTGTCCTCCGCCCCGCCATAGACGGGGTGAAAATAACGACACTGTCGGTGGCCGGTTTGTTGGGCGAAGCCATCAAACGAATCCATAGCAATTCGTCTGTGACTTCGCTGTTTGAATTTAAGGGTGGCCGGACGAGCTGAGGCTCGCGAAGGCGCACCAAGCTGATTTAAGAACATGAAATCTGTACCATTGAACGCCTTTCCGCGGACGTTGAGCCGCCGCGGTGGATCCAAGAAACTTCGTGACGCCGGCCGGATTCCCGCCGTGATTTACGGCGGCCAGTCGACCCCGCAGAATCTCGAGGTGGATCGCCGGGCGATGGAGGATCTGATTCACCATTCGGCCACCGAGAATCTTCTCGTCGATCTGACGGTGGATAGGGATTCGAAGCCCAAGCGCCTCGCGTTG
>JBDHQG010000309.1:0-5704 GCA_039806925.1 Limisphaerales bacterium | reverse complement strand
CGAGCCGGTATTTGAAGTGCAGCCGGTGGGACGCGATGAAGCTCAGCCCGGTGTAGCGGAACTCGAAGCGTTGTTTGCCGGGCGGGATGCGATACGCGGTGTTCGTGGAGGCGACGCGGTATGGCTCCGCCGGTTCGAGATCGACATTCACCTGCTCGATGACGACCGGTGGCGCGAGCGGGTTCGTGCTGAGATTTGAGGGATCGACCATCGCCAGGCCGCGGCTGGTGGGGAACCAGAGCTTCCCGTCGCCAGTGCGGCAGCCGGAGGGTTGCGAACCGCCGGTGCATTCGAGCACGGCGAGGCCGTCCGATTTACCATAGGCCAAGATGGGAACGGTTCGTTCGAGGCCATCGGCGCAGCGGTTCAGCTCCGCCTTGCTCGCGCGAAAAATGCCGCCATAGGAACTCATCCAGAGCAATCCTCTGCCATCGTCCGCGATATGGCAGATGACGTTGTTGGGCAATCCTTCCTCGGCTCCGATGTTCGCGAACCTTCCATCCCGCCAACGGCTCAATCCGCCGCCGAACGTTCCAATCCACACATCGCCATTGGAATCCGCGAGCAACGACCAGACGTAGTCGCCCGGCAGCCCGTCCGCTTTGCGAAACTGCGTGGACCTGCCGTCACGCCATCGGCCGAGGCCGCCGCCCGCCATGCCGAACCAGATCGTTCCGTCGCTCGCCTCGGTGAGGCAGCGCACGTCCGGCTGCTCCAGCTCGCTGGCGAAACGTTCCGCGCGTCCGCCCTTCACGCGCACGAGCCCCTGTTGTGTGCCGACCCAAAGCGCGGAATCGCGGGCGTTGTAGAGGGCGAGCGTGCGCAGCGGTTCGTTCAACGGCGCGGGTGCCGGGACGAACTGGTTGTCCTGCTGGCGAAACATGCCGCCGCCCCAGGTTCCCGCCCAAACCGATCCGCGCGCGTCTTCGAGCACGGACCAGACGAAGAGATTGCTCAGGCCGGACGCAGCGCCGAAATGTTCGAAGCGATGATTCGCCCAGCGGTAGATACCTCCGCCCTCGGTGCCGATCCAGAGCGCATCCTTCGCGCCGGCGCTGACGGAGACGAGCGTGCGTTTCTGCCAGTCATCGGGCGTGTTGATCATGGTCACGCGCCGTTCGCGGGCCGCGCTCAAACCGCCGCCGCCGGTGCCGGCCCAGACGGTGCCTTCGCGGTCTTCATACAGACAGCGGACCCATGCGTGCGGAAAGCCGTTGGTGTGGGTGAAATGCGAGTGGGTGCCGTCGGGTGCGAGAACGAAAAGGCCGCGGTCCAGCGTGCCGGCCCAGAGTTGTCCGCCGCGGCTTTCGAGCAGCGCGGTGACGGAGCTGCCGCCCCACGGCGGTTTGCCCCACGCGCGATGGGTGCCTGATGGAGTCCAGAGTCGGACTTGTTCGCCGGTGACGAGCCAGAGGCCACCGTTGCGGCCGGGTGCGGCGGAGATGACAAATTCGTCCGTGCCGGCCGGCGTAATGGAGCCTGGGGAAGCGGCGGAGAGCGAGGTGAGTTTGCCTTCGTGAAGCCGCCACAACTGTCCGGTGAAGTCGCGAACGAGCTGGGGAGTTGGCGGCGAGGCCAGCTCGCGTTTGGCGCTGACGAGGTGTTTGTCTCGTATGCGCAGGGCGTGGCCGCTGCGTGAGAGCAGCCAGAGATCTCCGGCGTGATCCTCGGCGATGCCGTCAATCGGCTCGCGAGGCCACGACGAGGGCAGGGGAACGGGCTCAAACCGATTGGTTTGACAGCGGCTGAGTTCGCCGGTCTCGTGTCCGAGCCAGAGAACGCCTTGCGCGTCGTGATGAAGTGAGATGATCCGGCTGCTGCGGAGGCCGGGCGTGTTGATGGAATCGAACACGGTGAAACGGACGCCGTCGAAGCGCGCCACGCCATTGTAAGAGCCGAGCCAGAGGTAGCCGTCGCGGGTTTGCGCGATGGCGGTGGCGTGGTTTTGAGGCAGGCCATCCTCGGTGCCCCAGGATTGGAAAAGGATTCGCGCGCCAGTCTCGGGAGATTCGGAAGCGGCGAGAGCGACCGCGATGAACAGCCACACGCCGGCGACCGCGCGCTTGACGACGCGCGTGAGCCAGCCCGGCGGGTGGTGGTGTGGAGTCACGGAATGACTTTGCCTTCTGACGATTCGGCAGGCAATCGCGGTCCTTGAGCGTGGAGAACGACCGAGGCCGAACGCGACGGGTCATTTCCCCGGGAGATATTCTGCGATGGGCTGCAAAATTTTCAGCTTCACCAGGAGGACGATCAGCCCGGTGTAGAGCAGGGAGATGATGAGATCCTTGATCAGGTCGCGTCGTGTGTAGGGCGGGCGGGATTCTCCGGAGACGATCTGCTGCGCGCCCTTTTGCATGAGAACGAGGCCGATGATGTTGGTGAGCCAGTAACCGACGATGACCGCGGCCTCAAAGGCGGGCGCGTAAACAAGGCTGATGAGCCAGCCAAAGCCGGCCGCGAGCGGAACATTGATGAGCAAATCGTTCCACCACGACAGCGGTGAGAGCAGGAAGCCGATGAAGGCCACCGCTCCGCCCTGCACTCTGCGTTTCCAGCCCATGCCCGGGCGGTGAGTCTCGTGGCGGCCTGAAATCAGGCAAGCGTTTTTCCCGGCCTTGACCTGAATCATGGTCTTGTCGGCTTGCCAGTCATAGGGGTATTCGCGACACTTGCCGCTCTTGAAAATGAAAACTCAGCAATCGAAACGAAATCGCTCCAAAGCCAAATCGAACTCCACGGATCTGCGCGCCTATTCGTCCATCGTCGTGGATGGACCGGAACGTGCCGCGAGCCGCGCAATGCTCTATGCCGTCGGGTTCAAGAAGGAGGATTTCAAGAAGCCGCAGATCGGCGTGGTTTCGACCTGGAGCCAGGTGACACCGTGCAACATCCACATTGACCAACTCGCCGTGAGCGTGGCGATGGGCGTCAACGAAGCCGGCGGCAAGGCGGTGGTGTTCAATACCATCACGATCTCGGACGGCATCTCGATGGGCTCGGAGGGGATGAAGTATTCGCTCGTGTCACGCGAGGTGATCGCGGATTCGATCGAGACCGTTGCCGGCTGTGAAGGCTTCGACGGCTTGGTGGCGATTGGTGGTTGCGACAAGAACATGCCGGGCTGCTTGATCGGCCTGGCGCGTTTGAACCGTCCGGCGGTGTTCGTGTATGGCGGCACGATTCTTCCCGGCGATTACCACGGCAAACCGGTGGACGTTGTCTCCGTGTTTGAGGCAGTCGGCCAGCACGCGGCGGGAAAGATCAGCGATGCCGAGTTGGATGGCATCGAGTCCGTGGCGATTCCCGGAGCCGGTTCCTGTGGCGGCATGTATACGGCCAACACGATGGCAAGCGCGATTGAAGCGCTGGGCATGAGCCTGCCGAACAGTTCGGCGCAGGCGGCGGTCTCGCCGGACAAGGAGAATGATTGTGAGCGCGCCGGGGCCGCGGTGTTGAACTTGATGAAGCTGGGCATTCGTCCGCGGGACATCCTGACGAAGAAGGCGTTTGAGAACGCGATTACGTTGATCATCGCGCTGGGTGGGTCGACGAATGCGGTGCTTCACCTGCTGGCGATGGCGCACGCTGCCGGCGTGAAGCTGACGATTGATGATTTCACGCGCATCGGCAAACGCGTCCCGGTGCTGGCAGACCTCAAACCGAGCGGCAAATACGTGATGGCGGAGCTCGTGAAGATCGGAGGCACGGTGCCGCTGATGAAGATGTTGTTGGACCGCGGCTTAATGCACGGCGATTGCCTGACGGTGACCGGCAAGACGATGGCGGAGAACTTGAAGAATGCGCCGAGTTATCCTGCCGGTCAGGATGTGATTCGTGGATTCGACAATCCCATCAAAAAGGACAGCCATCTCGTGGTCTTATATGGAAACCTTGCGCCGACCGGCGCCGTTGCGAAAATCAGCGGCAAGGAAGGTCTGCGCTTTACGGGCAAGGCGATCGTATTCGAGTCTGAGGAGAAGGCGTTGAAGGCGATTCTCGATGGCACGGTGCGGAAGGGACACGTCATCGTGATTCGTTACGAGGGACCACAGGGCGGTCCGGGTATGCGCGAAATGCTGTCGCCAACCAGCGCCATCATGGGCAAGGGCCTGGGAAAGGATGTGGCGCTTGTCACCGATGGACGGTTCAGCGGTGGCAGCCACGGATTTGTCGTGGGACACATCACGCCCGAAGCGTATGTGGGTGGTCCGCTGGCGATTGTGAAGAACGGGGATCCGATCACCATTGATGCAGAGAAGCGTGAACTGACGCTCGACCTGCCTGCGAAGGATGTTAAGGCACGGTTGAAAACTTGGAAACAGCCGCGCCCGCGTTATACCAATGGCGTTCTCGCCAAGTACGCGAAACTTGTGACTTCGGCGCATTTGGGCGCTGTCACAGACTCAGGGGTGTAATTACCGGGGTGCAAAAACAAAAAGGGCTTGAGGTATCCTCAAGCCCTTTTCGTTCGTCTGGAAGTGCTGGTCGCCTTGATCCAAACGTCGGCGTCGCAAAACTTGCCGGTTAATTCTTGCCGAAATCTCCGCGCAGTTCCCGGTTGGAGAGCAACGTATTTTGATTCCGTAACGGCGGATGGTTGGCAAGAGAATTTACATCCTGCGAGTTTTCCTTCTGAGAAGAGACGGTTGGTGGTTCGGATGAATCACCTTCTTGTTCAGCGTCATCAAGCAACGAATCGTACATCTTCTTGCAGCGGTAAACTCCTGCGTAGAAGCCATTGCAGTAGAAGGCGAGGGCAGTCAGCACGATCATCCCGAGGTAGATGTAATCTTTTGTCGTCATAACGTTACCGGGTCGGACCAAATACTTGTTTCTACATAAGCAGGTGCGGTGCCGCCAAGCATGTCGGTGCTGGCTGGTGCTGGACTGATGCAAACCGTTACGAGATCGCGATGTCCGAAGTCAAGCAGCAAGATTTCGGCGGGGAACAATTTCCAATAATGGAACATGCTGTGTCCCACAGCGAGACACAACGTGGTCAGCGGAATGCGCCAGAGTGCAGGGGCTTTCGTTTACCGAGGGTGGGTAAATGCGTAACCGTGACGCCACGATTCGGAGCGGCCAAAAAAGATTACCGAAGGCCGTATCGTGCAAGCTGGACGCTGGGCGGGCAGGGGATTGAAGCAGTCGTACGCCCTGTAGGCATGGCGCGGTGTCAGGCAGGTGGACGTGGCAACCTCGGTCACAAAGGGTTCTTCGGATCCACAATTGAGTGTGGTTGAAGCATAGGGATTTAGAGGGTTCACTTCCTGACGGAACACGACCCGTGTGATCACGGTCCGGCTTCCTCCGTTGGCTTGAAATACAGGGCGAGGAGAGGTTGGTCCTCCGCCGATCATCACCGGGCCTTGAGCGTGCGCAATGACTGTCAGAGCCATCCAAAAGGTCGAGACAAGGAGGGTTTTCATGGGGTTGGTAATCGATGGGCCTTTGTCGCGTTCTCTGCATCTGATGACGTTTCTGTCATGGGAATCTTCAATCGAAGTGGATCTGACTGAGACTTGGGCGACGAGATGTTGCCCCTGATTGCTTTCTGGACAGGGAAAGCCGGCGAGATGGCCGCAACGAGAAGAAAGCAGTCTGTCCGGGTTGTGGGGCGGCAATAGTTTGCATGTTCGGAACCAGACAGGCAGGAGGAGCGGACGGGAAGGCGCTCAGCCTTTTGCTGGCATAACAACAG
>JBDHQG010000308.1:0-5706 GCA_039806925.1 Limisphaerales bacterium | reverse complement strand
TGGGATCAGGACCGGCTATATCTGCTGCACCCGCCGGACATCAGCGTGTTCATCGATCACAATGGCGATGGCGCGGCCGACGAGAAGAAGACGCTCGTCACCGGCATCGGCTGGACCTTCAAGGATCGCCCGGCGGATCATGCGTCGAACGGTTTGGAGCTCGGCATCTACGGCTGGCTCTACGCGGCGATTGGCGACTTCGGTTTCATGGAGGCCACGGGCACGGATGGCCGCAAGCTCCAGATGCGCGGCGGCGGCGTGGTGCGGGTGCGTCCGGACGGAACGGGCCTTGAAGTTTGGGCCGAAGGCACGCGCAACATCCTCGAAGCCCCGGTCAGTCCGCTGCTCGATCTGTTCGCGCGCGACAACACCAACGACGGCGGCGGCTGGGACGTGCGCTTTCATCACTTCAGCGGCCTGACCCAGCACGGCTACCCGCGGCTCTTCAAAAATTTTGCGGACGAAATCATCCAGCCGCTCGCCGACTACGGCGGCGGTTCCGGCTGCGGCAGTGCGTGGATCGACGAGCCCGGAATGCCCGCCGGCTGGAACAACGCGCCCTTCACCGCGGACTGGGGCCGCGACTGGATTTATCAGCATCCGCTCACGCCGAAGGGCGCGACGTTCACCGCCGGCCAGAAGGAATTCATCCGCCTGCCGCGCGTGACCGACCTCGACGTCGATGGCAACGGCGCGATCTACGCCGCAAGCTGGAAGGGCGCGTCCTTCACCTGGGTCGGCCCCGATGTCGGCTTCATCGCGCGCGTCACGCCCAAGGGTTCCAGGCCTGAACCGATGCCGGACTTCGCAAAGCTCAGCAACGAACAACTCATCGCTCAACTCGCCTCCGCGAGCCACGTCCGCCGTCTCGCCGCCCAGCGCGTTCTCCTGCGTCGCGACAAGGTGGACGCGGTGCAGGGCGCCATTCGCGCGCTGGCGAAGGATTCCTCCAAGCCGCTGGCCACCCGCATCGCCGCGATTTTCCTCCTCAAGCAAAAGTTCGGCGCGGCGTCACACTCGTTTCTCAACGGGCTGATCGCGGACGCCACCACCGCGCCGATGGCGATGCGCACGCTGACGGATCGGCACGACGAGTTGAAGGACATTCGCATCGCTGCTGTCACCGGCGCGCTCCGTTCCGCTGACCCACGCACGCGCAAGGAGGCGTTGATCGCGCTGGAACGAATCAGCACGTCAAAGCAGCACAAGCTCATGACTCCGTTCCTGGCCGATGCCGATCCGATCGTCGCCCACACCGCGGGGCAGGTACTCATCCGGCTCAAGGCGGCGGACGCGACACTCGCGATTCTGGACGATGCGAAAGCGTCGCCGGCGTTGCGCGCCGGAGCGATTCGCGTGCTGCAGTCGATTCATGAGCCGCGCGTCGTCGAGGCGCTCATCGCGCGGCTTGGGAAGGAACCATCCGAGGCAAATCGTGCCGGATTGATCACCGCGCTGACCCGGCTGCATTTCGTGGAAGGCAAGTGGAAGGGCGATTCCTGGGGCACGCGGCCGGACACGCGCGGGCCGTTTTATCAACCCGAGTCGTGGAGCGAGACGCCGAAGATTGCGGCGGCTCTGAAGGCGGCGCTCGACAAGTCGGGATCGAGCGAAGCGGCGTTCATCGGACGCGAACTCTCACGCCATCGCATCCCTGCGGGCGCGGCGCTCGACACGCTGATCGCGCGGGCGAAGACCGAGCCGACCTTGCTGCCGGCCATCGCCGCGCAGCTCGCGCAGGCGGAGGACGTGCCGGCCAGCGCGATTCCTCTGCTCATCGCCGCCGCGCGGGCGGACGACACCTCCGACGCCGCGCGGGCGCAGGCGGTGATCGCGTTGACGAAGACGGCGAATGCCGACGCGTGGCGCGCGGTGCTGGCCGCGTTGCCGCGCGTGATGGCTTCCAAGACGGAGAACAATCTCGCGGAAAAGGCGCAGAGCGCGGTCAACAACGCGGCGAAGCTCGATCAGGTTCACGCCGTGTTCGAAGAGGCGGCGGCGAAGATGGACGGCACGACGGCGCAGCTCGCCGACGGCGTGTTGCTCAAGCTGGCGTCGCGCAAGGTAGGTTCACCGGAAGCCCGCGAGGCCGCGCGCGCGGCGCTGGACGCCGGATGGGCGCAACCGAAGCGGCGGACGCAAATCCTGCGGGCTGCGACGCGAGTTGGTGACGCCAGCCGCGCCGCGCAGTTCGTCGCGGCTCTGGACGATTCAGATGCGTCCGTCGCGGAGGCGGCGCGGGAGGCGGTGCGGCGATTGAAGATCGACCCGGAGAAAATTCGCGCGAGTGCTGCCGCGAAGAAGGTGGGCGACCTGTCCGCGGACGCCGTGCTGGCGTCGGTGGTTTCGACGAAGGGCGATGTGAGCCGCGGCGAGCAGCTTTTCACGCAGGTCGGCTGCAACGCGTGTCACACCGTCAAGGCGGACGAGCCGCTCAAAGGTCCGTTCCTGGGCACGATTGCGAACGTGTATCGCAAACGCGAGCTGGCGGAGGCGATCCTGCTGCCGAACAAAACCATCGCGCAGGGTTTCGTGGCGAATCACTTCGAGCTGAAAGACGGCACGGAAGTCGATGGCTTCGTCGTGCGCGAGGCGGCGGACGCGGTGACCATCCGCACCATCGCCGCGCAGGAGCAGCTCATCCCGGTGCCGCAGATCGCGAAGCGCGAGAAGCAGGAGCGTTCGTTGATGCCAGAAGGTCTCGCCGCCGGGCTGACTGTCCAGGAACTCGCGTCGTTGCTCGACTATCTGGAGAGCCTCGCGAAGGCGAAGTAGGGGTGTGTCACTGTGTCGAGGGCCATTTGCCCGCGACTCCGGGATTGTCTTGCGCTGGCTGGCCCGCTTCACTGGCCGCATGTCACTCGGGCTGGCGTCTGTTCTCGGCTGCCTTGGCGTGGTGGCGCTCCCGGCCCGTTGCGCTGTTGAATGTTTCATGAAACCGATCCTGTTTATCGTTCTCGCCGCCTGCTTCCTTCCCGCAGCCACAGGTCGCGCTTCGGAACTCAAGCTCGGCACCGCCGTCGTGACCATCAATCCACCGACTGGCATCGGCCTCGCGGGCTATTACCACGAGCGCGGCAACGAGGGTGTGCTGGACGACATCGCCGCGAAGGCCGTCGTGCTGGATGACGGCACCACCCGCGCGACCGTCGTGGTGTGCGATCTCATCTCCATGCCGAAATGGATCGTCGCGCGGGCGCGCAAACAGATCGAGACCCGCACGGGCATCCCCGGCAGCAACGTGATGATCTCCGCCACGCACACGCACACCGCTCCGGTGCTCTACCGCGAATGGAGCCGCGATGATTCCGATGGCGGCGCGAAGCCGGTCGCGCGGGATTACAGCGAGAAACTTCCGGGGCTGATCGCCGACGCCGTGGCCGCCGCGTACGAGAAGCGCCAGTCCGCCCGGATCTCGGTGGCGAAGGAACAGGAGCCGCAGCTCGCGAAGAACCGCCGCTTCTGGATGCGCGATGGTTCGGTGGGTTGGAATCCGGGCAAGTTGAACCCGCAGATCGTGCGAGAGGCCGGACCGATCGATCCCGAAGTCGGCGTGTTCTACGCCGAGACCATCGCGGCCAGGCCCGCGTCACTGCTGACGTTCGTGAACTACGCGATGCATCCGGACACGACCGGCGGCACGCGCATTTCGGCGGATTACCCCGGCGCGCTCGCCCGCGCGCTGGCGCTGCACAAGGGACCGGAGATGCTCACGATCTTCGCCAACGGCACCTGCGGAAACATCAACCACATCGACGTGCGCTGGACCGGGCCTCAGAGCAGTCCGCAGGAAGCCGCGCGGCTCGGCGGCATCCTCGCGGGAGCGGTGTTCAAGGCGTACCCGAAACTCGAACAGCTGACGAACACCGGCACGTTGCGCGTGCGCACCGAGGTCGTCGCGCTGCCGCTGCCGGCGGTGACGGAGCAGCAATTGGAGACGGCGCGCTTCGACGTGCGCACCGCCCGCGACAATCAGCCCGGCGGCTTCATGAAGCTTGTGCGCGCGCATCGTGTGCTCGACATCGCCGCGCGCGAAGGCAAACCGATGGATGTCGAGGTGCAGGTCATCACGCTCGGCCGCGATGTGGCGTGGGTGTCGTGGCCGGGGGAAATTTTCGTCGAGCTCGGCCTGAGCGTGAAGGCGGGTTCGCCGTTCAGGCACACTTACAACGTGGAGCTCGCCAACGGCACCATCGGTTACATCCCGAACAAGCCCGCGTATCCCGAGGGCGCATACGAAGTCGAAAGCGCGCGCATCGCGGAAGGCTCGGGCGAAATGCTCGTCACCAGCGCGCTCAAGATGCTCACTTCGCTTGCAAAAGAAGCCGCCTCGACACCTTGACCAGAATCTTTCCAATGGGTTCCAAACGGGAGATCCCTGACCACGGAGAACGCAGAGCACACGGAATGATTGGTTCAGTGTGTTCGGTGTCGTCCGTGGCTTTGACCACTGTCTTCTTCGCCGGCTTTGCCTCTGCCACCGAGCCACTGGGCAACCTCGCACCCGCCGATGCGCTGAAGA
Source organism: Limisphaerales bacterium (assembly GCA_039806925.1). Classification (GTDB taxonomy): domain Bacteria; phylum Verrucomicrobiota; class Verrucomicrobiia; order Limisphaerales; family JADJPG01; genus JADJPG01. Next base: position 1,184 of record JBDHQG010000308.1, on the reverse strand, counting down.
CCTTCGAGACGGAGCCGGGCTTCGCCGTCGAGTTGGTCGCCGCCGAACCGCTCGTGATTGATCCGGTGGCGCTGGCGTTCGATGAACGCGGACGGCTGTTCGTCGCGGAGAATCGCGATTATCCGACCGGCTCGCCCGATGGCCGGCCGCTTGGCGTCATCGCGCGGCTGGAGGACACCGACGGCGACGGGCGCATGGACCAGCGCACGGAGTTTGCCACCGGCCTCGCCTTTCCCAATGGCGTCATGTGCTGGCGCGGCGGCGTCATCGTGACCGCGGCACCGGAGGTTCTCTGGCTGACGGACACGAACGGCGACGGGCGCGCCGATGTGCGCGAGGTGTTGCTCACCGGGTTCGCGCTCGGCGGCTCGTCGCAGTTGCGCGTGAACGATCCCACGCTCGGGCCGGACGGCTGGATTTATTTCGCCGGCGGACTCAGTGGCGGCACGGTGTTTTCGCCGAGGCGTCCCGACGTGAAGCTTGACCTCGCGCGCGGCGACGTGCGGCTGAATCCGGACACGGGCGAGCTCGCGCTGGTGGACGGCAAGTCGCAGTTCGGCCTCGCCTTCGATGACGCGGGGAATCGCTTCGCCTGCATGAACCGCGTGCAGGTGCAGCACGCGCCGCTGCCGGCCAAGGTGCTCGTGCGCAATCCGGCGGTGGCCTCGCCCGGCACGTTGCAGGATTGCCCCGAGCTGATCCCGAACCGGCTCCTCGTGAAAAACTTCAACTCCGCCGCACGACTTTTTCCGATCAGCGCCAACGTCACGACGGCTGACAGCCACGAAGGCACCTACAGCGCGGCGTGTGCGGTCCATGTGTATCGCGGCACGACGCTCCCGGCCGAATATCACGGCGCGGCGTTCTCGTGCGACCCGACGGCGAATCTCGTGCGAGGCGACCGGCTGGTGCCGGTGGGCGGATCGTTCGCGGCGCAGCGCATTCACGCCGGCACCGAGGCGCTGCGGTCGCGCAACAACTGGTTCCGGCCCGTGTTCCTCGCCGATGGCCCGGAGGGCGCGCTCTACATCGCGGACATGTATCGCGGCGTGATCGAGCATCCCGTGTATCTCCCGGATGAAGTGCGCAAGCGGAGCAACTTCGATCTCGGCAAGGACAAGGGCCGCATCTGGCGGCTCACGGGCAAGGGCACGGGCCGCCCGGCGCGCTTCGAGACGATGACG
>JBDHQG010000307.1:0-5724 GCA_039806925.1 Limisphaerales bacterium | reverse complement strand
ATCTCGCTCGGAATCGATGATGCTCGCGATGAGCAACAGGGGTTGGCCCACGGGATGGACGTCGCCGGGGCCAGGCTCGCGGAGCGTGATGGGGCCGGGCGGATCGTCGACGCGGGTCACGGTGACCTGGAAGCTTTGGGTCACGGTTTGAAAGCCGTCGGTCATCCTCATTGTCACCGTGCTCGTTCCTGAGAAATTGCGGGCCGGTGTGAGCACGAAATAACGTTGCGAGGCGGTGCTGAAGCCGGACGGCGGATCATCGAGGCCGCCTTGCGTCACCGTCAATGGCGGCGTGCGCAGCAGCGAGTTGATGGTGAACGTGACGGGAAGATCCCGCGCGCGGCCCGCGGGATCCTTGATGTCGAAGAGAATTCGCGGCGACGTGGTGTGCTCGGTCAGGATTTGATCGGCCACGCGGGAGAACGTCGGCGCGTTGGTGGGCGGACCGACGCGAACCAGGAACTTCTGAAAAACCGTCTGCGCGCCATCGCTCAGGCCCAGCTCGATCTCCGTCATGCCGATGCGGTTCACAACGGGCGTCAGCGCGAGGTATCGTCCGGCGCCCAGCATGTTGATGGAAATATTGGCGTCAGGCAGCAGGGTTGGGTTTGACGAATGGGCCGTGAGCACGAGGGCGGCCGCCGGGGTTTCGGCGTCGCTGACCGTGACCGCCAGCGGACCCAGGATGGTGTTGGCGTTCATCGTCTGGTTGCTGACGGTGGTCATCGACGGCGCGGCGTTGCCGAGGGCGAGGATGAGCTGCGGATGAAGGTTGGTGTCCGGATGCTGGCGGCTGGCAAAGCCGGCCCAGCCGGCGTCGCCCAGATCGTAGGGCGCCCAAATCTGGAGGCTGAGGCGCTGATCGCCTTTCATCGCGTCGATGGCCTGCGGCAACACGGAGAACTCCACCCATTGTCCGGCTTCCGGCGTGACGTAGGCGATGGCCGGGAGCGGGCCCGGCTGATTGGCCCAGGTGAGTGAACGTTCGCTCCAGTCGTCATGCACGGTCGGCCCCACGCCATAGACATTGCCCGGCTGGCCGTTGCCGGTGCAGAACAGCCGGACCTTCGCGTTCACGACATTGGTGAAGCCGCTCGGCATCCGCCACAAGAGATACCCTCTTCGCGAGAAATCCCCGTCGTCCTCGTTCTTCACGATGATCTCCGGCTCAAATCCGTGGACGACCTGCTTGTAGCTGCCGCCGCGGGCGTAAGTGTCATCGAAGACGGGCAGAGCCAGGCCAGTTGTGGCGAGCGGCGAAACCTGCACATGGAGCACCGCCCAGTCGATGGCGACGTTCTTGCGGAGGGACACATGCAGCTGTCCATCGGCCAGCATCGCGGGATTGATTTCGAGAGTCTCGACGGTGACGCGATCCTTGCGGATATCCCAGCCGAGCCCGCCGGTTCGCAGCGGAATGGGCGCGTTGGTGGAATCGAGATACAACAGATCGTCCGCCACTGCCGGGCCGGTCGCTTTCATGGCGAGGACGAGGGAGGCGGCGACCACCCGGGCGGGACTCGTGAGCGGCACCGTGAACGTCATCGCCAGTTGTTGGGTGGGAGAGAGGTTGTCCATGAACCGGCTGACGGGAACACCGCCGGAGACTTGGCGAATGGCATCCAGGAACTGCTGCGGCGGCGCCGGGGCGGCGTCTTCAGGCGAGGCGGTGTTTCCGAAGTCATCAATGTCACGTGCCCAATACTCGCGATACCCGCTGGCCGGCCATTTCAGTCGTTGCTGAAGCTGCGCGTAGTAGAGGCTGTAAGGATTCACATGGCGCCCGACGGGGTAATTGGGAATGGGAAGCGGAGTATTAGGCGGATAGTACGGGCCGGCCAGTTCGTAGGTGCCTTCGGGATCGGGACCGACGGGTGGCAGCCACCACTGGCTGTCCAACACGAGACCGATGCTTCCGATGAGCCAGTTTCGCGCGGTGGGCGGGTTTCGCACCCGGAACGTATCGGCCTGGCAATTCCACACGGTCATGTAGGCGCCGGCCCAGCCGTGTCCGCTGCTGTTGCGCCCGCGGTTCTGGACATTGATTCCGACCTTGCCCAGGAACTCCGACCACCAGGTGCCCTCCACGTTGATCACGTCGTAGAGCCCGCCGACGGACCATCCCATGTGCGGTCCGCAATCGGCATGGGTGTCTGTGGCTTTGCCGCGGACGTTGGCGTTCGGGCCAGGGACCAGCGAGCCGAAGGCGAAATCATGCCGGCCCTCGTCGGAGTCGCAATCGCGGATCAGATTGTGTTCGCCCTTGTCCATGTGGAACGCGTATCGGCGGTTGCCCTCGATCCTGCTGATCGGACTGGTGCTCTTGCATTCCGCCACCGTCACGTAACCGGAGTCGTGGGTGAGCTCGACCACGGAAAAGCCGAAAAACCTTCCGGTCACGCGCCGAATCCAGGCGTCGGTGGTGGCGGTGACCTGGATTCCACGCCAGGCGTGCTGCTCGTCCGAAGTGCTCGGAAGACCGTGCGCGTCGGTCGGATGATAATACGATCCGATGAAGACATCCTCGATGCCGACATTCTCAATGCGCGAGAGCCCGGCGACGGGCCGCAGGAAACCGCCGCCGTATTCGAGCTCGCAAGTCTGGGGCAGCGGCGTATCGACGGTGACCCATTGGCCTTCGATACGGGTGATGCGGCGTCCGAACGACAGTTCACGATCCGTCTTCCAATCCCTGTTCAGCCCGCTCGTAGAGCAAAGGGAAGGATTGGCGGGCAAACAGAAGACCGTGTGCAACTGGTCCATGTGGATGGCCGAGATCCAATTGGCGGTGAACGGGCGGGTGATGACGACCTGCTGGCCAACGCTCAAGCCGGACGCGTCGTACAATTTGAAAGTCCGTGAGCCCGCCGGGACGAGAGTTTGCGCCAGCGGATACCGTTGCTCACTGAGTGTTCGGCTGTATTCAGGCCCGCGAACCTCCAGCAGCGTGTGCTGGATCAGATTCGTGGCCCAGATCCGCGAGCCGGTGGCCTGGTCCCGTCCGCTGCCCTTGAGCACCACCCCGCTGTTGCTGATGATCAGTGTCCCGCCGACCTTGTAGTCGCCGGGCGCCAGCGAAACCAGACCCCGGAATCCATTGCTGTTCAGCGGAAATTGTCCGGCAGCGTTGAGCGCGTTCTGGATCGTGGTGGCATCGTCAAGACCGTTCGCTGAAGGCATCACGGTGATCCACCGGCTTTGCTCGATCTGCCGTCGGACGTCGGGCAACTCGACAGCGCCGCCCCTGTAGCCGCAGCCGGAAAAATCCAGCAACCGCACGCCGTGCTCATCATGGCGATAGAGCAAGTTCCCGGTCGGGGACACCCGCACCCAGCTGTTCGAGTAAAGGCCCTCGCCAGACACACCCAGGGCGAATAAAAACAGAAGAAGGCCAAGGATTCCTCCGGAAAACCAGGTTGCCCGAAAATGGTGATGCATCATAGCGACCGGTACATCCGATTTCGACGACGGACTATTACAACACATTTCTAAGCCAACGATGCAGCAGGAAATCGCGAACTGAGGTCGCCACGCCTGTAGGACAGCGCTTCCAGCCTGTCCACGAGTTCACCAACGCGGACAGCAAACGGTCTGGCCAAACGAACGTTCATTTTCCATTGCTCACCGCCTTGCAGGGCTGGACAGGCAGGATGCCTGTCCTACTTGTCTACTGCATCGTTCCGGCTTAGGGCGCATCTCTCGACCTGTTGCCCCAATCCGGCTTCTTGCCAAACTATTGTCGAGTGCGCATGTGCTAGAAGCGGTTTCAAGTTTCAACATTCATAGCCGCCGAGGTGACGAGGCGGAAACATTGGGAATTTCCGGCCTCTCCGCCTCGTCACCTCGGCGGCTACGTTCAGAGCGGGATTTTGAAACCAGTTCCAGTTTTTTGGCCTGGAAGCGAAAGGGTTTGATGATGGTCCGGTGCCGGCGGGTCTGGCATCGGGTTTTGTCGAGAACGCTTTCCGGGCCTTTTTTTCCCCGGCTTCACGGCGGTCGCGGATGTTTTCCCGATTGACGGCTCCTCGGCCTTTGCGCTGGAGTGGCCCCATGATTCCACGACATCTCTTGAGCAAACGGGTTTTCACCCTGGCAGTATTGGTTCTGGCCGCCGGCTGGGCGCGCGCGGAGGTAAGGCTGAACAGTCTGTTCACGGACCATATGGTGTTGCAGCGCGGCATCGCGGTGCCGGTCTGGGGCTGGGCCGACGAGGGCGAGAAGGTGACGGTCGAGTTTCGCGGCAAGAAGGTTTCGACCGTCGCCAAGAACGGCAAATGGATGGTCAAGCTCGGCAAGCTCAAGGCGGGTGGGCCTGACGAGTTCAAGGTCACGGGCAAGAACACCATCCTGTTGACGGACGTCCTGGTGGGCGAGGTGTAGCTGGCGAGCGGCCAGTCGAACATGGAGTGGCCGATGCGCGCGTCGTATCAGCCCTTCGGCGACATCCTTGCGGCGAACAATCCAAAGCTGCGCCTCTTCACGGTGCCGAAGCTCAAGGCGAACGAGCCGGTGGACAATGTAAAGTCGGCATGGGACGAAACGTCGCCGGCGTCCGTCTCGAATTTTTCCGCGGTGGCTTACTATTTCGGGATGAAGTTGCAGAAGGATCTCGGCGTGCCGGTCGGGATGATACACACGTCGTGGGGAGGCTCGCCGGCGGAAGTGTGGATGCGCGACGGAGTGCTCGGCGAGAACCCGGAATACAAGCGCGACATCGTCGATGTGTTCCAGGGTCAGCTGGAGAAATTTGAAAAATCGGTCGCGCAATGGGAGCAGGAGAAGGCGGACGCGGCGAAAGCCGGGAAGGAATTCAAGAAAGGCCGGCCGTGGGGCATCTGGAAGCCGGGCGAGCTTTACAACGGCATGATCGCACCGCTGATTCCATACGCCATCAAGGGCGCGATCTGGTATCAGGGCGAATCCAACGCCGATCGCGCGGGACAATATCGTCGCTTGTTGCCGGCAATGATCCGCGACTGGCGCAAGCAATTTGGCGAGGGAAATTTCCCGTTCTACATCGTGTCACTCGCCAATTTCCAGGCGAGCAACGCCGAGCCACGCGACAACAATTGGGCGGAATTGCGGGAAGCTCAGGTGTTGACGGCAAAAAACGTCCCGAATTGCGGTCTGGCTCTGGCGATTGATATCGGTGACGCCGGTGATATTCATCCGAAGAACAAACAAGAAGTCGGACGTCGGCTGGCGCTGTGCGCACTGGCGCAGACTTATGGGAAAAAAGTTGAATATTCCGGCCCGTGGTATCGTTCGATGAAAGTGAATGGAAACAAGATTGCGTTGAAGTTTGACCATGTGGATGGCGGGCTCGTGGCCAAAGGCGGAAAACTTACTGGCTTTGCCATTGCTGGTGCAGACCACAAATTTGTCTGGGCTGATGCAGCGATTGACGGCAAAACTGTGGTGGTGTCTTCGCCTGAAATTGCCCAGCCGGTGGCTGTGCGTTACGCATGGGACATCAATCCGGTGTGCAATCTTTACAATCAAGCCGGCTTGCCTGCTGTTCCGTTCCGCACGGACGACTGGCCGCCGCTCATTCAGCCAGCCAAGTGAGCGCAGTCAGTATTGAATCTTACTGGCGTCGCCGGCTGCTCGGGGTCGTTTCCGCGCTGACATTGGCCATTCGCGGAATTGTAGCCGAGGAGTTGGTTAGCGTTCATCCTGAGGACACAGGTGTCGCGATGGTCAATCCCGACATGGGTTGGACCT
>JBDHQG010000306.1:0-5727 GCA_039806925.1 Limisphaerales bacterium | reverse complement strand
GGCGCTGCGCCTTGCAAAGGCGGATGCCGTCGATGATCGAAGCGTGGTTCAACTCGTCGCTGATGATCGCGTCCTCGGGCCCCAGCAATGTCTCGAACAACCCGCCGTTGGCGTCGAAGCACGAGCTGTAGAGGATCGTGTCTTCCGTCCCGAGGAATTCGCTGAGCTTCGTTTCGAGCTGCTTGTGGACGCCCTGCGTGCCGCAGATGAAGCGCACGCTGGCGCAGCCGTAGCCCCACTGATCGATGGCGGCCTTGGCGGCGGTGGCGATGGCCGGATGTTGCGCCAGGCCGAGGTAGTTGTTCGCGCACAAGTTCAGCACCGGCCTGCCATCGGCCACGCGGATGGTCGTGCCCTGCGGCGTGATGATGACGCGTTCGTTCTTGTAAGTGCCGGCGGCGCGGATGTCGTCGAGTTGCTGGCGGACGTGTGGTTGAAAGGTGGCGAACATAAATGGGTTCTTTGTGGGTGATCGCGCTCAGCGCGTTTCGAGCAGGGGCAGGCTGATCTTCCAGCGAATGCCGGCCAGCCTCAAGGCGAGTGTAACAAGGACGCCGCTGGTGGTGGCGATCTGTCCCGCAACTCCGGCGGCGTGGAGCCCGACATAGAGCGCCGCGCCGCCGAGCGCGGCGGTGGCGTAGAGATGGATCTCGCGGCGGAACACGAGCGGAACTTCGCCGAGCAACACGTCGCGCAGGATGCCGCCGGCCACGCCGGTGACGATGCCGAGCAGAATGGCGACGGAAGGCGAAAAGCCGGCGATGCCCTTGCGCACGCCGATGATGGTGAACAGCGCGAGGGCGAAGGCATCGGCCACGAGCAGCACCCGCCCGGGCAACGCGCGCAGCCGGACGATGAAGAAGGTTGCGAGCGCCGTGGCCGTGGCATTCAGCAGGTAGGCTGGCGTGCGCAGCCAGACCGGCGGCAGGTCGTCCATCAGCACGTCGCGCACGGTGCCGCCGCCGTAGGCGGTGACCAGCGCGAGCACGAGCACGCCGAAGAGATCGATCCGTTTGCCGCGCGCCGCCAGCACGCCGGTGATCGCCGCGACGCCGATGGCGAAGTGTTCGAGCACGGTTTGCGGGGCGAGCGGCGTGTTCATCGATCAGGGCAGGGGAAGCTTGATGTCGGGAAGCTGTCCCGTCGATGGGCGGGTGAATGTGTCGCCGGACTTCGAGAAACCTTCGACGAACCCGCCGTGGCTGAGGAAGAACAGGCCGTTTTCCACGCCGCCGAAGCGGTCGAGGCGATCCGCCTTTCCGGTGCCATCGTGAGTGAAGCGCGCCGTGGTGAGTTCAATCCACTGGCCGGCGTCGGTGCGGATCCATTGATTTCCATAAAGCGCCTTGCGACGGAGATGCCCGTTGTTGCCGCCGAAGTTTTCGCTGAAGGAATACAGCCCGCGCAGCCAGCCGCCTTCCTTCGGCGCGCGCCACGAGGAGATGAGAATCCACTCCTTCTTTTCTGGATGGAAATAGTAGCCGGAGAAGATGGTGAAAATTTCGTTGGTCGGCTGCGCGGTGACCAGGAAGCGCTGCTTCTGGCCGGTTTTCCACGCATATTTCAAATGGCTGTGGCCGCCGGTGCCTTCGTTGCCGAAGTCGCCGGTGTAAACGCCGTCGCCTTTCGCGATGAGTTTCACGCGATTATCGTCGGCAACCTTTTTGCGGTCCACGGCCTCGCCGCCGCTGTCCCAGACGCTGAAAATGATGCGGCGTTCCGTGGGGCTGTTCACCTGCATGCCGAAGTAACCGCGATGCCAGCCGCACGCCATGTAGTAGGTATGCACGGGATCGTCGATGCCGGTCATCTCGCAGTAGAACGCGGCGACGTTCGTGCCTTTGCCGACGGGGTAGCCGAGGTGGACGGACGCCGCGTTGCGCCGGGACTTGAGATTGAAGTGAGTGTCGTTTGTGGTCACGCCACTGAGCACAAGAGCGTCGATGTCGCCGAAGGGCTGGCCGGCGGCATTGAGCGATTCGAGAACGAACTTTTGGTAGCCGGCCTTGCTGATCTCGAACGCGCCGAAGTCCGCCGTCACCGCGTTTGTGCCGGCGCCTTTGACAATCGCTTCGCGAGAATGTCCAGCCACCGACAGGCGGAGCTTCGACTCCGAACCTTCCGGCAAGCGCAGTTCGACGACGGCATTCAGCGAACCAGGGTTCTTGAATTCCCCAAACCAAAGCGCCTTGGTCGAGGCGTCCTTCCAGTTCGTCACGCCGGATCTGGACGAGATGCGCGCGCCGTCTCCGGTTTCAGGATCGAGGTAGGCGGTGAATCCGGGCACGCGCAGCGGTGCGGCGGGGCAAGGGAGCGTAACCGCCAGCATCGCGGCGATGGTGAGGAGCTTGATGTTCATAAGAATGTTCAACCGGTGTAGAACTACGCGTCCGCGGCGTCCGTTTCCTGAAAGAGCGGCGTGCTGAAATAGCGCTCGACGCGGTCGCAGAGCAACGTGACGATTCGCGCGCCGTCCGGCAACTGCTTTGCGATCTGGAGGGCCGCCGCCACATTGGCGCCGGAGCTGGTGCCGACCAGGAGACCGAACTCGCGGTGCAATCGACGGGTCATGGTCATGGCTTCGGCGCTGGTCACCTTCACCGAGCCATCGAGCGGCGCCTCCCGCAGCAGCGGCGGCAAGAAACCATCGGCGACGCCCTCGATGTAATGGCAGCACGGGCATTCCCCGGCCAGCAGCGCCTGCTCGGCGGGTTCCATGGCAATGATGCGCGCCCGGGGCCAGCGTTTCTTGATGGCCCTGCCGCAGCCCGCCAGCGTTCCGCCCGTGCCGAAGCCCGTGACGAAGGCGTCAATGGCGCCGCTCGCTTGCTCGATGATTTCCTGGCCGGTTTCGTGTTCGTGGTCCGCGACGTTTAGCTCGTTCTCAAACTGGCACGGCAAAAAATATCGGGAATCCTTCGCGGCCATCTCCCGCGACATTTCAATGCCGGTCTGGTATCGACCGGCGCTATCGAAGAGAATGAGCTTCGCGCCGAGCCGGCGGATGAGCCGCCGCCGCTCGCCGCTGGCCCCGGCCGACATCAGAATGCACACGCGATAGCCCATCGCCGCGCCGAGCATGGACAGGGCGATGCCGGTATTGCCGCTGGTGCATTCGAGAATGATGGAATCCGATTTCAGCAGACCACGCTGCTCCGCATCGACCAAGACCGTTTTCGCCAGGCGATCCTTCACGCTGCCGCCGGGGTTCATGAACTCGCACTTGGCGAGGATGGTCACACCCTCGCACTCGAACCACAGCGGGACCATCGGCGTGTGGCCAATCAGCGAGAGGATGGCAGACGCCCGGCGGTTTCTGGGAGAGAAGTTCGTGCTCATGCGAATTTGCCGTAACTCAATCAGTCTCCTCGAAGCAATGGCGCTCGCGGTTCTTGGCCGCGTGAGCCGGATCAAAAACGCGGCCGTTCATCGCAATGTAAACGCCCGGTGGCAGGCTCTGCACCGCGCCCAGCGCACAGCCGATGTTGAAGACCGCGTCTGTGTTCCGAAAGCGCGCAGGCTGCATGGAGCCCGTCAGCACAATGGTCTTGCCGGGAATTCCTGCCAGCGCCCGCGCGGTGTCCACCATCGTGTCCGTGCCGTGCGTGATGAGAATGCGCTGCTCCACGGCGGCGATGACTCGATCTCGGATGAGCTGCCGGTCGGCATCCGTCAGTTCGAGACTGTCCTTCGCCAGGATGGATTCCACCGTCACGGACACGGTGACGTTTGCCTCCTTCAATACGTCGGCGACCATGGGCGGGCCGACTTGAAACTCGCTCTTCGCATCGAAGTAAACCTTGTCGATGGTGCCGCCGGTGGTGATGACGTGCAGCTTCATGCCGGTTGCCTCCGCGATTCTCCGGCGCGCGTCCCCAGATTGCCGTAGCGATGGTAGTCGTGACTGATGCTTTGCTCCCGCAGATACCACAGCAATTCGACCCGGCCTTCGCCGAGCACCGGTTCATCCGCCAGCCACACGCCGGCGTCGTTGGCCGCCGAGCGGAGGCCCGCGGGCACGCGATCCGGCGCGGCGAAGCGAATTCGTTCATCCGCATGTGCCGCCAGCGCCCGAAGGTGCATGGCGAGTTGTTCCTCTGTTTCCTCAATGAACTCGATGGCTGCGGCCCACGAATCGGTCAATCGATCCAGCAACGCCACCGCGTCATTGGCGGCGCCTGGAGCCGTGCTGACCACCACTCGGGCTCCGGTGACGCGCGCCGCCAGCGTACGTGCGAAGATTTCAAATGCTGAATCTTGTGGGGCAACCGGGACGCGCACGACGCGGAAGGGCAGGTAACGCCGGTGATTGTCCTGGCCGAGCAGTTTGAAGTGATCATGCTCGCGGCTGAATTCCTCCTGCCAACAGCGGTCGTAACTGTGCAGGGCTCCGAGAAGTCGTGGCAGAGTTTGCTTGAGAAGGGATTTTGCTTCGTCCGATTCCAGCAGGGCCTGACGCAGTGTTTGGAGATCCGGATGAACAACCGCTGTCTTGCTGGCTTCCGCGAGATGGCTTTCACCAAATTTCATGAACTGCGCCACGTAGTTTGGACCGCCAGCCTTCATGCCGGCGCCGAAACAGCTCCGGCCAGTTCCGCCAAACGGCTGGCGTAACACCATCGCTCCGGTCGTGCCGCGATTGAGGTAAAGGTTGCCCGCGCGAAGGCCGGCTTTCCATTGGGCATGCTCGCGATCATCGAGGCTTTGCAGGCCGCTGGTGAGGCCGTAGCCCGTTTGATTCACGATGGCGATGGCCTCCTCCAGCCGCTCAAAGCGCATCACGCCGAGAACCGGCCCGAAGAATTCCGTGTGATGCGTGTAGCCGCCGGGAGTGACGCCATACTTGACGCCGGGCGACCAGAGATGCGGGTTGTCTCCCACGCGTTGCGGCAGCACCGCCCAGCTTTCTCCGGGCTCCAGGGTTTTGAGCGCGTTTTCCAGATCGCCGCCCGGCGGACGAATCAACGGCCCCACCCGCGTGGCCAGATCCCAGGCGCTGCCGACGCGCAGGCTCTTCACGGCATCGCAGAGCATGCGCTTGAAGCCGGGATCGTCATAGACCTCGGCTTCCAGCAGCAGCAACGACGTCGCGGAACATTTCTGTCCGCTGTGTCCGAAGGCCGATTGCACGACGTGCTTGATGGCGAGTTCGCGGTCGCTCAGGGCGGTGATGATAGTGGCGTTCTTGCCGCCGGTCTCCGCGAAGAGCCGCAGGTCAGGACGTGCCTTCAACATGCGCAGCGCAGTATCGGTGCCGCCGGTGAGGATCACCGCGTCCACTCCCGGATGACTGACCAGCCGCGCGCCCGCGCCGTTGCCGGGGCAGGGGGCGAACTGGAGCACGGTCCGGGTCACGCCCGCCCGCCAGAAGCACTGGCACAATTCCCACGCGATCAGGACGGTGTCCGACGCGGGTTTGAGGATGACGTTGTTTCCAGCGGCGAGCGCGGCGGCCACGCCTCCGCATGGAATCGCGATGGGAAAATTCCACGGCGGCACCACGGCGACCACGCCGCGGCCGGCAGCCTGGTAGGGCGCAAAGAGGCGGGCGGAAGCACGGTAGAATTCCAGGAAGTCAATCGCCTCGCTGACTTCCGGATCGGACTCCGCCAGCGTCTTGCCGCCGTTGGCCAGCGCGGCCCACATCAAGTCCGCCCGCGCGCGCCGAATCTCCTGCGCCGCGCGGCCGAGGATTTCATTGCGGGCACCGATTCCCCGCGAACGCCA
>JBDHQG010000305.1:0-5731 GCA_039806925.1 Limisphaerales bacterium | reverse complement strand
TGGAACAAATCCGCGGGCCGAAGGGCACCGAGGTCCGCCTGACGATCATCCCGGCGGACGCTCCGGATTCCAGCGTGCGCAAGATCGTCACGCTGGTTCGCGACGAGATCAAACTCGAGGATTCCGCCGCGAAGGCCAGGATCATCGACATGCCGTTGCCGCAGAAAAATTCGGCGGGCGAATCCTCGACCCGCCTCGGGGTCATCGACCTTCCGTCGTTCTACTCGGGCTTCGAGCTGGAAGGCCGGCGCGGCAGCGGCGAACAGAAAAGCACGACGACGGACGTCGCCAGGCTGATCAAGAAGCTCGTGGCCGAAAAGGTTTCCGGCATCATCCTCGACTTGCGCCGGAACGGCGGCGGCTCGCTCGAAGAAGCCATCAACCTGACCGGCCTTTTCATCAAGGAGGGCACGGTCGTCCAGGTGCGCGATTTCGACGGCAAGGTGTTCAAGGATGAAGACCCGGACAGCTCGGTGCTGTACGACGGGCCGCTGATCGTGCTCACCAGCCGCTTCAGCGCCTCCGCTTCCGAAATTCTCGCGGGCGCGCTCCAGGATTATGGCCGCGCGATTGTGATCGGCGATTCCTCCACGCACGGCAAAGGGACCGTGCAATCCCTGCTCCAGCTCGCGCCCATCATGCGCCAGAACGGCCTGTTCATGACGAACAACCCCGGCGCGTTGAAGGTGACGATCCGCAAGTTCTACCGCGCCAGCGGAGCCTCCACCCAGCTCAAGGGAGTGGTGCCGGACATCATCCTGCCCTCCGTGAACAACTACATCGAGGTGGGCGAGGCCTCACTGGAAAACCCGCTGGAATGGGACACCATCCCGGCGGCCAGCTACGAGAAGCTCAACCGCGTGCAGCCGTATCTCGCGGAATTGAAAAAGCGTTCCGACAGTCGCATCGCCAGGGATGCCGACTTCGAATACGTGCGCGGGGAAATTGAGCGTTACCGGAAAATCCAGGCCGAGAAAAGCGTCTCGCTGAACGAGGCGGCGCGCATGAAGGAAAAGAAGGAAAACGACGAGCGCGCCAAGGCCCGGAAAAAGGAACTCGCCGCGCGCCCGGAGCCGCTGTGGAAGGTTTACGACATCACGCTAAAAAATGCCGGCGAGCCGGGGCTGCCCCCGCCGACTGTCCGGACCAACACCACCGCCTCGGCTGGCTCCGGCCCGAATCCGGCCATAGCCAAGGCAGATGACGCAAAGAAGGGGGAAACCAGAAAGGCCGGGAAACCCGCCGGACACAGCTCCGACGAGGAGGATGACGAGGATTCGGACACGCCGCCGGTGGACATCAACCTGGAGGAGGCGAAACGGATTCTCATCGACTACGCCGAACTGCTCGGAAAAGGAAAGGGCGTGGCTGCCACGCAATCCGCCCCCTCCTCCGCGAGGTGAGCCGGGCCGCCCGTCAACCGCGTGCAACGATCACGCCCCGGCATGAGCATCGAGACGCTTCCCGACGTTGACGAGAAAACGAAGGAGAAGGTCAAGGACGCCTTCGAGAAGGGCTGGAACGTCATCGTCTGGAACGACCCGGTCAATCTCATGACCTATGTGGTGTTCGTCTTCATGCGCGTCCTCGGGTTCTCGAAGGAGAAGGCGACGAAGCACATGCTGGAGGTGCATCACCAGGGCCGGAGCGTGGTGGCGACCGAAACCCGGGAGAAGGCGGAGTTGTATCACCAGCAGATTCAAGCGCACGGGCTGAAGGTCACCCTGGCGCAGGGTTCGTAGCCATGCACGTCGAACGTGACAGCGAGGCAATCGTCATCATCTTCGGCGTCCTCGAAGGCCGGTTCATCACACAAATCCTCGGCCGCATCGCGGACACCTATCGAATCAGGCCCGACCGCCTGCCCGGCCCGGCGGGCGAGACGCTGTATTCCACGAAAGGCTGCGCCGCCGAAACGAGCCCCGAGGAGGTTCATGACTGGCGCGAGCAATTGCACGGGTTGAAGCTTGGCCGGCTCGCGCTGATCGAAAACTGGATTCAACAGCTGGACAAGGGCGGCGGCGTGCCGGCCCGCCTGGCGGTGAAACCCGACGACACGCCCGACTTCGTGGGCTCGATCAACGATCACCGCCTGCTGGCCGCGGCGGAACATGGAATAGGCGAGGAGGAGATGACGCTTCGCAGCCCGGACCAGATGGCCGCGCTGCCCGAGGATCGCCAGTCCGCGCTGCTGGAGATTCACTTCCTCGCATGGATCATCGAGGAAGTCCTCGCCGCCGCGCAACGCGGGTAGGAGATGGGCCGGAAGTCGGCTCTTGCCAAGGCTGGCACCGGGTGCGAAAGAAATCCTCGCCGAAGCGGGCATGACGGAACACGCCTGATGCGGGCTCGCGAGGCCCATGACCTTCGGCACGAACCATCAGCCGCCGATAACCATCTGGACACCGCGCCATCGTGAAAGTCGCACCCCTGCCCCCCAACGAGCCCGGGCGCCTCGCCGCCCTTCATCGCTACGCCGTGCTCGACACGGCTCCCGAGCCCGCGTTCGACGATCTGGCGCGGCTCGCCGCGCGCGTCCTTGCCGCGCCGATGGTGTCGATCGGGTTCATCGAAGAAACCCGGGAATGGTTCAAGGCGCGGATCGGAATCGAGGCCCATGAAATCCCGCGCGACGGCTCGCTCGCCGCCCACGGGCTCTCTCAGATCGAAGGTCTGGTGGTGGAGGACGTCGCTGGCGACGCCCGGTTCGCCGGGCCGTCCGGGCCATGTTCGCTTCCCGAAGTGCGCGCCTATGCCGGCGTTCCCCTGATCGCGCCGGATGGGGCCGCGCTGGGAATGTTCAGCGTGATGGATCATGTGCCGCGTTCCTTTTCCCCCGGGCAGATGGAATCGCTCCGGGTGATGGCGCACCAGGTCATGACGCAGCTGGAGCTGCGCCGCCACCTTGATGAGCTCGCCCGGACCATCGCCCAGCGCCAGCGCACCGAGGAACGGCTGCGCACTTCGGAGGCGTTCTACGAAACGCTCGTCCAGACGCTGCCGCAAAACATCATCCGCAAGGATCTGCAGGGCAGGTTCACCTTTGCCAACCAGAAGTTCTGCCATGCGGTCGGACGCCGCGCGGAGGAGATACTGGCGAAGACGGACTTCGACCTGTTTCCGGCCGAGCTGGCCTCGAAGTATCATCGCGACGATCTGCGCGTCATCTCCACCCGCGAGAACCTCGACACGGTGGAAGCCCACCAGAATCCGCGCGGCGAACGGATGTTCGTGCATGTCATCAAGACGCCGCTGTATTCGTCCACCGGCGAGGTCATCGGCGTCCAGGGAATTTTCTACGACGTCACGCAGCGCAAGCGCATCGAGGAGGATCTCGCCTACGAACGGGATCTGTTGCGGGCGCTGCTCGATTACATTCCGGACCGGATTTATTTCAAGGACGTCAACTGCCGCTTCATGCGCTGCAGCAAATCGATGGCGGTCCGTCTCGGATTGGCCGATGCGAAGGAGGTCGTCGGCAAGACGGACTTCGATTTTCACCCGGTGGAACAGGCGCAGGAGTATTACAACGACGAGCTGCGCATCCTCATCCACGGCGAACCGCTGATCAGCAAGCTCGAACGCCAGCTGGACACGCAGGGCAACGAGATCTGGGCGTCCGTGACCAAGGTGCCGATCTACACGCAATCCGGCGGCATCGCCGGGCTCGTCGGCCTTTCGCGCGACATCACCAAGCTGAAACAAACGGAGCAGGCGCTTCGTCAGGCGGAGGAGAAGTATCGCGCCATCTACGAGAACTCGGTGGAGGGCATCTTTCAAACGACGCGCGACGGCCACTTCCTCAGCGCCAACCCGGCGCTGGCCCGCATCTATGGCTACGATTCACCGGAGGAGGTCGTCGCCGCGCTGACGGACATCGAGCACCAGCTTTACGTCGATCCCGCCCGGCGCGACGAGTTCAGCCGCCAGATGCGCGAGCAGGGCGCCGTGAGCGGATTCGAATCACAAATCCACCGGAAGGATCGCTCGATCATCTGGATCTCGGAAAGCGCCCGGACGGTCAACGATGCGAACGGAAACTTCCGCTACTACGAGGGCATCGTCGAAGACATCACCGTGCGCAAGCAGGCGGAGCTCGAGCGCGAGAAGGCGCGCGAGGCCGCCCTGGAAAGCGCGCGGACCAAGGCGCAGTTCCTCGCGAACATGAGCCACGAGATCCGCACGCCGATGAACGCCATCACCGGCATGACGGGCCTGCTTGTTGACACGCGGCTCACGAGGGAGCAGCGCGAATACGTCGACACGATTCGCAACAGCACGGAATCGCTCCTCAGCATCATCAACGACATTCTCGACTTCTCGAAGGTGGAGGCCGGCAAGCTGACGCTCGAGATCATCGACTTTGATTTGCGCGAGGCCGTGGAAACGAGCGTCGAGATGCTCGCGGAGCGGGCCCACAAAAAGAACATCGACCTGGCCTGCGCCGTGGCTCCCGACGTGCCGACGCATCTTCGCGGCGATCCGGTGCGGCTCCGCCAGGTGCTGACAAACCTTGTCAGCAACGCCGTCAAGTTCACCGAGAAGGGCGAGGTGCTGGTGCGCGTCTCGCGCGTGCGGAAGGAAATCGGCCGCGTCATCCTGCGCTTCGAGGTGAAGGACACCGGCATCGGCATTTCAAAGGAGGCGATGGCCCGGATCTTCCAGGAGTTCACGCAGGCGGACGGCTCCACCACGCGAAAGTACGGCGGCACGGGGCTCGGGCTGACCATCTCGAAACAGCTGGTTTCGTTGATGGACGGCGAAATCGGCGTGGAAAGCACTCCCGGCGAGGGCTCGACATTCCGTGTGATTCTCCCGCTGGAATTCCAGCCTTCCGACGATGAACAGGCGATGCCGCCCGTCCCGCCCGTGTTGAACGGCCTGCGCCTGCTCCTCGCCAATCACACCCCGAGCCTCCACGCCATCCTCCATCAGCAGTTTGAAACGTGGGGCATCCAGGATGATCATGCGTCCTCCAGCGAAGAGGCTCTCGGGCTGATCCAACGCGCGGTGGACGCGGGCGAACCCTACCCGTTGATCATCATCGATGTCGATCTGCCGGGCGCGGACGGCCTTTCACTCGCCCAAACCATCAAGAGCGATTCCAAGCTCGCCGCCGTGCGCATCGTCATGCTGACGACGCTGTTGAACCGGCTCTCGACTCAAACCATGAAGGCCACCGGCATCGCCGCCTGCCTGGTGAAGCCGCTTCGCCAGTCCCGGCTGATGGAATGCCTGGTGGACGTCATGAGCGCCAGCGGGGCGTTGAGCATTTCGCCGGCGGATTCCAGCCTCGAAACGCCGGTTTCGACGGCCCGGGAAAGCAATGTCCGCATCCTCCTCGCCGAGGACAATCCGGTGAACCAACGTGTTGCGCTCAAGCAGCTAAAGAAGTTGGGCTTTTCCGCCGATTCCGTCTCGAACGGGAACGAAGTGCTTTCTGCCCTGCAGAAGGTTCCCTATGACATCATCATCATGGACTGTCAGATGCCAGAGATGGACGGCTACGAAGTGACGCGTCGCATTCGCCAGAGCGGCAGCGATTCGTACATCCATCTGCGATCCGCCCCCTACATCATCGCGCTCACCGCCAACGCGATGGAGGGCGACCGCGAGCGCTGCCTCTCGCTCGGCATGAACGATTACCTCACCAAACCGCTGCACCTGCGCGATCTCGAATCCGTCCTCCAGCGGGCGCTGCTTCGCATCCAGCCGGCCAGCGCCACCGCCG
>JBDHQG010000304.1:0-5735 GCA_039806925.1 Limisphaerales bacterium | reverse complement strand
GGGCTTTGAAAGCGCCGCTGTACTGCTTACGTTTTCGTTTCATCGATCTGCTCTTTCTCACAGAGAGCAGATCTCGAAAAGACAAGCTTACCTAGTGGTCCGAATTATGGGGTCCACCGCTGAACACCATCATCGTCAAGAACACGGTCGGAACAAACCAGTTTCAGTATTGCGATTTCTCCAACGCCGGTAACGCGCTTGATTTTCGCGGAGCGAGCCGGAATGAAATCATGGATTGCATTTTCTCGAACGCGGGCACGGCCATCGTGTTGCGCGACAACAGTGTCAACACCGTTATCTCCTGCAACTTTCAGGATGTGACCAATGGCGTATGGATGACGGTTGGCGCAAATAATCGGACGCAAACGACTGAAATTCTTAACTGCGGCTTTACCAACTGTTTTTCCCAATCGGTATATGGGGAGGCTTACGGCAATGCAGGTTTGAGCTGTTCTCCAGGTGGCTGTTACGCATGGTCACAACAAGCGTGGATAGTTTCTACAATAAGGAACTGCTCCTTCCACTCTGTTGGGGCTGGATGTCGGTTTAATGTTTGGGGGACTTATTTCAGTCAAATCCAGCAACCCAGTGCCACCGGTTATGGTTATGGGAATGTACGTCTGCTTAACAATGTCTTCCGCGATGTGACCAATACAGCTGGGTGGTTCAGTGTTGGTAATTACGCGGGTGGAAGTCAGGTCACTATATTTAACAACACCATTGTTAACGCCGGTAGCGGCGTTGTTGTGCAAGATCCGTGGGACGCCAAAGTCCAGGGTTCCCTGTTCGTGGGTTGCACCAATGCAGTGACGCGGTCCGGCACGCTCTCCGCCACGGTCAGCTACAACGGTTTCTTCAATAACGCGGCCGATTTTACCGGCTACCCTGTCACCTATGGTCAGGTGATTCTCGCCAATCGCAACGGCACGCCGTGCGACGTGTTGTTCAACATCTTCACCGATCCGATGCTGGTATCGTCATCGGATTTCCATCTGCAAGCCGGTTCACCGTGCATTGACGCAGGCGAAGGGAGCGGGGCCAACTTCGACAGCTATTTCCCGCCTTCGATGGGTTCGATTACTAATGACATCGGCGCCTACGGCGGGCCTGGAGCCGGACAGTGGATCCTGCCGCCCTCCACCAACGCCTTCACGCTCGCGATTGCCAAGATTCCTTATGTGAGCGTCACCGTGAATCCTCCCGAGGCGGGCAATTACCGTCTGGAGTATGCCTCTGCGTTGCTGGGGACAAACACCTGGATTCAAATCACCAATCTGCCGCTGACCACGCTGCCGTTCACCTACACAGAACCCGCAACCGTGCCCGCCCGCTATTACCGGGCCGTGAAACAATAATCCCATACCTGCGCCAACCGTTCGTTTTGATCGCCGGTCTGATCACGGTAGCACTGGCAACCGGCTGTGCTTTCTACATCAGCAATTGCCGACCAATGGGGAAAAATCGTTTAGTGCGTCACGGTGTGCCCGGGATCAGTGCGAGGGCACGCCGAACCAGAGCCGGGGGCGGCTGCGCTCCCTCACGCACCGGCGGATGGAACTCGTCGCGCGCGGACGGAAGGCGGATGGCGCTGAGGCGCGCGTTACGGCGCGACGTCGCGCACGCAGTTCTGCGTGCCGAACGGGTTGGACACGCGGTGATGACATTTCACGTCATCGCGCCATTGCCCATCCACCACGAACCGGTATTCGTAGCGTCCCGGGTCCAGCGGCAGGCTGATCTTCCAGATGCCGTCGTTCTGGTGGCGGAGCAGGACGGGGTTTTCCTCCCAGTTCGTGAAGTCGCCAAGCAACAACACTTCTTCTGCGTCGGGAGCGATGAGTTGGAATGTTTCTTTTTTCACGTGGTCTTGGTTTGAAGGCTTTGACCTTCGCATCGGATGTTGCCGAGCAGCCCCGATGCCGCGGATCGTTTGCCTGCCACCATTATCGGTCAAGCCACGCGAGTCCCGTAGTTCACCCGACAATTTTCCACGCGGCGGAAAAGTTTCGTTCACTTCGCGGAAGGCATCCGCTAAGACATGCCCATGTACTCCCGTGACTTCGTTCCGTTGATTCGCCACGAGCGCCGCATCGCACAAACGCACTGAACTCCGCGCCGTGTCCTCCAGCCTGCTCCAGCTTCGTTCCGTTTCCAAGACGTTCGGCAACACCCGGGCGTTGCGAGGCATCGATCTGGAGCTGGGCGCGGGTGAAGTTCTCGGGCTCATCGGCGAAAACGGCGCCGGCAAATCAACCCTCATCAAAATTCTCAGCGGCGTGCAGGCGCCGGATCGCGGCGGAACCATCCTGTGGAATGGCGGCGCGGTCCAGTTCGCCTCGCCCCACGAGGCCATCGCCGCCGGCATTGCGACGATTCACCAGGAGCTCGCCTACTGCGGTCATCTCACCGTCGCGGAGAACCTGCTGCTCGGCGAACGCTGGCCGCGGCGCGCGTGGGGTGGCGTCCACTGGCCGCGCCTGCACGAAGAAGCCCGATGCCGGCTTGCCCGCTTCCAGCTGGACATTCCCACCACCCGGACCTTCAGCGGCCTCACCTCGGCGCAGAAGCAGGAGGTCGCCATCGCCCGCGCCCTCAATCGTAATGCAAGGCTCCTGATCCTCGATGAACCCACCGCCAGCCTGAGCGAACCGGAGGTTGAACGGCTCTTCGCCCACCTCGAACGCCTGCGCTCCGAAGGCGTCGCCATCCTCTACGTCTCGCATCGCCTCCACGAAATTCTCAAGCTCACGAACCGCATCGCGGTTCTGCGCGACGGCGAACTTATCGCGACGTATCCCACGGCGGATGCCACGGTGAACCGGATGGTAAAGGACATGGTGGGCCGTCCGCTCGATCAGGTTTACCCGCGCCACCGAGCCCGGACGCCGGGCGCGCCCGTGCTTGAACTCGACGCCGTGGGCCATGACGGATTGTTCGCGGACATTTCGTTCAAACTGCGCGCCGGCGAGATTCTTGGTCTCGCCGGGCTCGTCGGCGCCGGGAGATCGGAGCTCGCCCGCGCCATCTACGGATTGTACCCGTGCCACCACGGCTCGATGCGGCTGAAGGGGCAACCCTGGAAACCGCGCAGCGCGCACGACGCGCTGGCCGCGGGATTGGTTTACCTGCCGGAGGAACGCAAGCGCCAGAGCCTCGTGCTCGATCATTCCGTCCGCGACGCCATCAGCATCGGGTTCACGGACCGGCTTGCCCGCCGCGGCATGATTCGGGAGCGCGAGGAACAATCCGCCGTCGCGGACGCCATGCGGCGCCACGATGTCCGTGCCGGGAACGCCGGACAACCCGTGGGCACCCTCAGCGGCGGCAACCAGCAGAAGGCCATTCTCGCCCGCTGGCTGGAGCGCAGGCCGGACGTGGTCATCCTCGATGAACCGACGCGTGGTGTGGATGTCGGGGCCAAGGCGGAAATTCATAAACTCATCGACCAACTCGCCGGCAGCGGCCGCGCGGTCCTGCTCATCTCCAGCGATCTGCCGGAAGTGCTCGGCATGAGCGACCGAATCCTTGTGCTGCACCACGGCACCATCGCGGCGGAATTCGCCGGCGACGCGCGGACGCAGGAAAACGTGATCCTTGCGGCGTCAGGATTGTTCCCGGCCAGGCCATGACGCACGGACGATTTTCCCCATCGCTGCGCCGGCGGCTGCTCTTCCTGCTCATCGGGAACGTCGTCCTGCTCCTCGCCATCGCCGTCACGATGAAGCAGGGCGGCTCCTTCGCCGACGTGCTGACGCGGTGCGGACCGGACGTCGCCCCGGTTGTCCTCGCCGGAATCGGCATGACCGGCATCATCTGCACCGGGGCCATCGATCTCTCCATCGCCTCCATCATCGTCGTCGCCGGAACGGTCTTTGGCATTCTCGCCCGCCGGCAAATGCCCCCCCTGCTCTGCTTCGCGGCATGTGTCGGCACGGCGTTATTGTTGAGCATCACGAACGGCCTGTTGATCCGCGCGCTCAGGCTCCCCGCCATCATCATCACCCTCGCCGGGCTCGCGCTGTACCGCGGCGTGGCGCTGGTCCTCGCGGACGTGGCGATCCCCGGCTTCGGCGGCAGCATCGACCTGCCGCGCGATGAATATCATTCCCCCGGCAAACAGTTCGCGACGCCGCTGCTCCTGCTCGCCCTGGGCGGCGCGCTGATCTGGGAATGGTTCGCCGTCACGCCGCGGCGCTGGCTCGCCCTGGGCAGCTCGGAGGAAGCCTGCCGGCTCGCCGGGCTGAATCCACACGCCATCCGCCGGAGCGCCTTCGCCGTCGGCGGATTGTTCCTCGGCCTGGCCGCGCTCCTTTACGTGACGCAGATTCAATTCATCGAGCCCGCCCGGCTCGCGCTCGGATTCGAGCTTCAGGTCATCGGCGCGGTCATCCTCGGCGGCACGAACATTTTCGGCGGCGAAGGCGGCTACGGCGGCACCGCCCTTGGCGCGCTGTTCCTTTATTTCACCGGCCAGTGGATGACCTACGCCGGCATCAGCCCGTATTTCCAGGAAGCCATCACGGGCGCGATCATCATCGGCGTCATCGGCCTCGACTGCGGGCTCCACCGCCGGCGCAAGCGCATGGAGGAGCTGGCATGAGATTCTGGCTGCTGCCGTTGATTCTGCTCGGGGAAATCGCGCTCTTCACCGCGCTCAGCGGCCAGTCGTTCTCGCCGGCCTCCGGCGCCACATCCTACTTCCGCAGCTACTTCGCCGATCTGCTCTGCCAGTCCGCGCCGGTGCTGCTGCTCGCTTTCGGCATGACGGTGATATTGATGACCGCCGGCATCGATCTTTCCGCGGGCTCGATGGTCGCGCTCGTGGCGTGCGCGATGGCGTCCTTTCCGGCCGGGCCCGGATTCTGGTGGACGGCCGTCCCAGCCGGCCTGGCGCTGGCGCTGCTGTTGGGCGCCACCAATGGCGCGCTCATCGCGTGGCTGGACGTGCCGCCGATCATCGCCACGCTCGGCACCATGATTCTGTACCGCGGGCTGTGCTTCGTGGTGATGGGCGACCTGGAAAAATCCCCCTTTCTCAACGTCCCCGCCTACGAATGGCTCGGCCAGCCGGGCGGCGCGGCGCTGCTGCTGGCGCTGACCTTTGCCCTGGGCGGATGCTGGCTGAAACGCTCGCGGTGGCTGCGCGAAATCCTGATGCTCGGCGGGAACCCCGTCGCGGCGCGTTACGCCGGAATCCCCGCCAGCCGGCGCATCGTGCAGGTCTACACCCTCGCCGGAGGGCTCGCGTTCCTTGCGGCGCTGGCGTTCACCGCGCGCAACAGCTCCGTGAGCGCGAGCTCGCTCACCGGGCTTGAGCTGCAAGTCATCGTGGCCGTCGTCCTCGGCGGAACGCGCGTGCAGGGCGGCGCCGGGTCGCTCCTCGGATCGTTCTACGGCGTCCTCATCATCGCCGTGATGGATGAAGGGCTGCGCGGCGCGGCGCAATGGGGCGCGAGGAACCTGCCGTTCAAGCTCAGCCACCTCGAATACATCCTGCTCGGGCTGCTTCTCGTCGTCGGGGTCTGGTTGAACACGCGCGGGCGAAAGCCGGCGGACAACCGCCCTCCGGGGTAGCCGGCACGACCGGCCCCGGCCTTTGTAAATTCTGCGCCGCTCGAAAAGCATTTCACATTTGTAATGCAACTTCGGAGCCGATGCGGCGTCTCTACCACCATTGAAATTATGAGTGCCATGAAGCTCAACGTTCAGTGGCTGGAATTCGTGAAGTCCCGACC
>JBDHQG010000303.1:0-5735 GCA_039806925.1 Limisphaerales bacterium | reverse complement strand
CGGGCTGAAATCCGACATCGAGGCCGAGCTGTCCCGTGCTCATTGCTCGGATTCCCGCCTGCGAATCCATCACGCCTCCGAAGTCATCACGATGGAGGACAAGCCGCTGGATGCCGTCCGCAAAAAGAAGGATTGCTCTATGGTTCGCGCCATGGAACTGGTGCGCGATGGCAAGGCGGAAGCCATCATCTCCCGCGGCAACACCGGCGCGCTCGTGGCTTCGGCGACCTTCAAGCTGCGACGGCTTGATCCGGTGGATCGGCCGGTCATCGCCGCGGTGATGCCT
This sequence comes from Limisphaerales bacterium, assembly GCA_039806925.1. Taxonomy (GTDB): domain Bacteria; phylum Verrucomicrobiota; class Verrucomicrobiia; order Limisphaerales; family JADJPG01; genus JADJPG01. The sequence goes on along the minus strand of JBDHQG010000303.1, from coordinate 5,449 downwards.
TCCGGCGTCGGCGAGTTTGTTCTGCTCGATGCCGGTGCCAATCCAGAGTGCAAGCCCGCGCTCCTCGTCCAGTTCGCCATCATGGGCAGCGTCTATTCCCGTGGCGTCCTCGGACGCCAGAGTCCGCGCGTGGGCGTCCTCAGCAATGGAGCAGAGGAGGCGAAAGGCACGGATCTCACGCGCGAGACGGCGAGGCTTTGCAGGCAGACGGACCTGAATTTCATCGGCAATGTCGAGGGCCACGATCTGTTTGAGGACCACGTCGATGTCGTGGTCACCGATGGCTTCACCGGGAACATCGTCCTGAAAAGCATCGAGAGCATGGGCAAGGCGGTGGGCGCATTGCTCAAGCGCGAGTTCATGGCGAACCCGGTTCGCAAGGCCGGCGCCTTGATGGCGCAGGGCGCGCTCAAAAGCATCAAGCAGCGCATGGATCCCGAAGCGTACGGTGGCGCGCCGTTGCTCGGCTTGAACGGCACGGTCATCAAGGCCCACGGCTCCGCGCGCGAGAAGGCGATCTTCAACGCCATCCGCGTGGCGACGGAAACCATCCAGCACAAAATCAACGACACTATTGTCAGCGAAGTGACGCGGGCGAATGAAAAGCTTGGCCTGAACAAAACAGCTGTTCCATCCCCTGACTCTGCGGTCGCATGAGCACCACCCAAATCTTCAAAAACCCCCGCGCCAAACACAACTTCCAGGGGCGCACCTGTTCCATCACCGCCGTCGGTTCGTACGTGCCCGGGCGCGTCATGACGAACGCCGACATGGAGAAGATCGTCGAGACCACGGACGAATGGATCACCACGCGCACGGGGATCAAGGAACGCCGGCTCGCCGCCGAGAACGAGTTCACCTCGGACATGGGGGCCAAAGCCGCGCAGCGCGCGATGGAAAAGGCCGGAATCACCGCGGACCAAATCGATCTCATCATCGTCGCCACCATCACGCCGGACATGATGTTTCCGTCCACGGCGTGCCTGGTGCAAAACAAGATCGGCGCGAAGCGCGCGGCGGCGTTCGACATCGAGGCGGCCTGCTCCGGCTTCATCTACGCGCTGGAGATCGGCCAGCAGTTCATCATGTCGCGCACGTACGAAACCGTGCTCGTCATCGGCGCGGAGCGGCTCTCGTCCATCGTCAACTGGAAGGACCGCAACACCTGCGTGCTCTTCGGCGACGGCGCGGGCGCGGCGATTCTCCAGCATCGTCCCGATGCGCACGGCCTCCTGACCGCGTGCATGGGCGCCGACGGCGAAAAGGCGTCCCTGCTGTGCATGCCCGGCGGCGGCAGCCGCATTCCGGCGACGACGGACTCCGTGGAAGCGGGCCTGCATCATTTGCAGATGGACGGCAAGGAAACCTTCAAGAACGCCGTCAACGCCATGATGAGCGCCGCGACCGAGGCGCTTCGCCGTTGCGAGATCGACATCTCGCAGATCAAACTCGTCATCCCGCACCAGGCCAACCGCCGCATCATCGACGCCGTGGGTGAACGTCTCGGCGTGCAGCCCGATCAAGTCTTCGTGAACCTCGACAAGTACGGCAACACCTCCGCCGCCTCCGTGGCCATCGCTTTGGATGAAGCCGTCGAGCAGGGCCGCCTGAAACGTGGGGATCTCGCGTTGCTGGTCGTCTTCGGCGCGGGCCTGACCTGGGCCGCCGCGGTCATCGAATGGTGACACGCCGCGGCTGAGTCCGCCTGCCGCTTCAACTTTCCTCTTGCCGGTCGTCCTGTTCCGGGACGACTCTGCCGCCATGAAATTCCTGCTGGCTGCAATCACGGGCACCGTCATGACCCTCTCCGCCATCGGCGCCGATGAACTTCGCATTGGCATCATCGGGCTCGATACCTCCCACGTCATCGCCTTCACGCGGCTGCTGAACGATACGAAGCACAAGGACCACGTTCCCGGCGGAAAGGTCGTGGCGGCCTTCAAAGGCGGCAGTCCCGATGTCGAATCCAGCGCGAGCCGTGTGGAAGGATTCACCAAGCAGTTGCGGGACGACTTTGGCGTGAAGATCGTTCCGACCATCGAGGAGCTCTGCCAGCAGGTTGAAGTCGTGTTGCTCGAAAGCGTCGATGGCCGGCCGCACCTGGAACAGGCGAAGCCGGTCATCAAGGCGCGCAAACCGCTCTTCATCGACAAGCCTGTCGCCGGCACGCTGCGCGAGGCGATCGAGATTTATCGCCTCGCGAAGGAGGCCAGGGTTCCGGTGTTCAGCTCCTCGTCGTATCGCTTCTACAACAGCCTCGTGGAGGTGAAGAAGACGGATGTCGGCGAGGTTCGCAGCGTGATTTCCTACGGCCCGGCGCATCTGGAGCCGCACCACCCGGACATGTTCTGGTATGGCGTTCATCCCACGGAGGCGCTCTTCACCATCCTCGGCACCGGCTGCGAAACGGTCGTTCGCACGGCCACTCCCGACACGGACATCATCACCGGCACCTGGAGCAAGGGACGAGTCGGCACGCTGCACGCGCTGCGCGGCGGGCCGACGCCCCACAAGGTGATCGTCTTCGGCACCAAGGCCGTCGCGGAACAAAAGGGCGGCGAGGACTACGCGCCGTTGCTCCGCGAGGTCGTGAAGTTCTTCCAGACAGGCGTCGCACCGGTCACGCCGGAGGAAACCATCGAACTCTTCGCCTTCATGGAAGCCGCCGACGAAAGCAAGCGGCAGGGCGGGGCGCCGGTGAAGATCAAGGACGTGCTGAAGAAGAACGGCGGGTGAGAATGATCCCGCGAAACACGCGAAACGGCGCGAAAAGATTCGCCTTGGTTTTTGCGTCCTTTCGCATGGTTCGCGGACAATGCTTTCCGCTACTTCGTCACGCGTGCGATCACTTCCGGCAGCACGCGCCCGACGTGCTCCACTTCGGCAAGCGTGGATTCCCGGCCGAGTGAGAAGCGAACGAGCGCGTTCGCTTCATCCTTCGGAACGCCGAGCGCCAGCATGACGTGCGAGGGCTCCAGCGAACCGGCAGAGCACGCCGAACCGCTCGAAGCGCAGACGCCTTCCAGATCCAGCCCTGCCAGCAGCGAGAGGCTGTCCGCGCCCGGCACGGTGAACGCGACGGTATTCGCCAATCGCCGTTCGCGCGGGCTGCGCAGCACGGCGGTCTTTGGGCCGAGTTGATCGATGCACGCGATGAGCCGTTGCGTGAGCGCGAGCAGCTGTTCCTTCGGGAATACCGGCGTCTTCACGAACCGCTCCGTGGCTTCCGCAAAGCCGATGATCGCGGCGAGATTCTCAGTCCCGGCGCGACGTTCGTTCTCGTGGCCACCGCCGAACAGAATCGGGTGCGGATGCAGCGGGGAACGGATGTGGAGCGCGCCAGCGCCCTTGGGCCCGTGAAATTTGTGCGCGCAGACCGAGACGAGATCCGCGTTGAACTGGTGGATGCTTTCGAACGGTTCCTTGCCGAACCACTGCACGGCATCGGTGTGAAAGAGCACGCCGCGTTCGCGGCAAACCTTGCCCAGCTCCGCGACCGGCTGGATCGCGCCCGTCTCGTTATTCGCCGCCATGATGGACACGAGGATCGTATCGGGACGAAGCGCGGCGACGAGCGAATCCACACTCACGAAACCCTCCGAGCTGACGGGCAGATACGTGACCTCGAAGCCCTCCTTCTTCGCAAGATATTCACAGGTGTGGAGCACGGCATGATGTTCCACCTGGCTGGTAATGATGTGCCGCCCCTTGTCGCGCCGCAGACGCGCGGTGCCGCAGATTGCTTGGTTGCTGCTCTCGGTTCCGCCGCTGGTGAAGATGACTTCGCTGGGCTTCGCCGACCACGTTTTCGCGACGCGATCCCGCGCGTCATCGAGCAACGCCCGCGCGCGGCGTCCGACGTGATGGATGCTGGAGGGATTGCCGAAAATCTCGCCGAGATACGGCAGCATCGCGTCGCGCACCGCCGGGTCCAGCGGGGTGGTGGCGTTGTAGTCGAAGTAGATCGTCCGCACGCGCGAAGTGTTCCGCGACGTGAGTGAATTGTCGAACGCGGAAACGTTCTGCGCGGCGCGTTACGGTACCTGCTTCGCGCGGTAGAAACGGTACGGGAGATTGGTCGCGCCGTGATCGAGGTAACCGAAGAGCCGGTCCACTTCGCTCATCAGGCCGAGGTATTCCCAGGTGGCGAATGGCGCGACGACGTTCGTGTGCGCGTAGACTTCGTACTGCCGCCCCGTTTCGCCCGTCATGCACAGCTTGAACCCGGCGTCGGGCGCACGGCCCATGAAACCGGCCGGGATCAGCGTGTGCAGCGGCGGGTGAACGGTGGTGACCTTGATTGGATTGCTCACCGCCGTTGCGCCACGATTGTCGGTGGCAACGGCGGTGAGGGTGAACGTTCCGATGTCGCAGTTGGTCCACGCGCCGGTCCAGATCGGATACGTCGTGTCCACTTCGATGCTCGTCGGGCCGGCGAAGAACTCGACCTTGGCGATGAAGCCGTTCGGATCCGACGCGAGCGCGCGCAGCGGCAGGCGCGTGCAGGCCCAGTTCGTCACCGCGCCGGCCGGTTGCACGAGCGTGATGACGGGCGGCAGGTTTTGGGGAATGGGCAGATAGACGAAGCGATGGATGTGCCCGCCGTCATCGACGTAATAGCCGTAACCATCGATGAAGATGACCTCGCGGATGTGCTGCGTGGTGCCGGTGTAGAGCGTGCCCCACGTATGACCGCCGTCCTCGGATTGCAGCAACGTGCCGTCATCGCCGCTGACCCACCAGGTGTTGCAGTCGCCGAAGGCGATGGAGCGCAGGTTCGCGCCAAAGACCGGATTGGTGAACGGCTCCCAGTCCAGGCCGCAATTGGTCGTCTGATAAATCACGCCGCCGGTGCCGACCGCGAGGCCGGTGCCGCCCACGCCGCAGAACTTCACGTCGTTGAACGTCGCAAGGTTCACCTCGGTGTGGCGCAGCACCCAGTTCGTGCCGGTGAATTGATAGATGCGCCCGCCTTCGCCGACCGTGATCGGAAAGCCGCCGCAGTAATCCACGCTCAACAGACGCACGTCCGTCGTGAAATCATTCACCCACGCCACGCCGTCCCAGCGCAGGATGACACCGTCGCCGACCGCGTAGCCCTGGCCCGGCGAGAGGAAGCGCAGGCGGAAGATACGCTCCGGCCCCGTATAGGCCGCGTCCCAGGTGCCGCCGCCGTCGTAGGAAACGCAGATGGTGTGCGCGCCACCGCCGACGATGAAGATCGCGCCGCCGACAAACTGCACGTCAGTGATGTTCGTCATGCCGGTGTTCACCACATTCCACGTCGCGCCGCCGTCGCGTGTGATACGCATCGATCCGTCGCGGCCCACGATGGCGCCGTTCAAACCGTTGATGAACGACGCGCCCGTCAGCACGTTGGTGATGCCGGTGTCGATCTCCACGGCCTGGAAACCCGGCTCGACGATGAGCGTCGCGCTGAGGCTGTTCG
>JBDHQG010000302.1:0-5755 GCA_039806925.1 Limisphaerales bacterium | reverse complement strand
CGCCGCGAGTTTTCCGACGGGAGATTGAAACTCGATCTTCTGCTCCTCCACCTTCCCGCCGAGCGCCACGCGCACCGCGCCGCCATCGGCCAGCGTGACAATCGGCGCGGGCGTGTTCGTCTTCGCGACCACGTTCGTCACGCCGTCGGTCACGTTGGTCTTGTAAGTAATCTCCGGCTTCGGCGGATCGGGCATGATGACGTCGAGATTCCGCCAGCCCGCCGGCGATTTCGCGATGAACTCGCGGCTGTCCTTCACCCACGCCGCGAATTCCGGCTTCGCGTTCACGCTCTGATACACCTTCGCGAAGTGCTCGCGCATCAGGCGACGGTAATGCGCCGCGCGCGCTTTCAGGTAATCGCTCTCCACTTCGATCTCCGGCGGGAACGGATGATCGTTGCTCCAGCCTTTGAGGTCGGGGTTCGGCGTGTAAGTGTAGTCGCTGTACACGCCCCACTGCTTCACGTCCGCGAAGAACGCCGCCATCGAATAGAAATCGCGCGAGGTGATGGGATCGAACTTGTGATCGTGACATTCCGCGCAACCCATCGTGGAGCCCAGCCACGTCGTCCCGACCGTGCGCACGCGATCCGCCGCGTATTTGGCGAGATACTCCTTCGGCTGCGCGCCGCCCTCGCGCGTCATCATGTTCAGGCGGTTGAAACCCGTCGCCACGCGCTGCTCCGTCGTCGGGTTCGGCAGCAGGTCGCCGGCGATCTGCTCGACCGTGAACACATCGAACGGCTTGTTCTTGTTGAACGCGGCGATGACGTAATCGCGATACGGGAAGATGCGCTGGTTCTGATCGCCGTGATACCCCACCGTGTCCGAGAAGCGCACCGTGTCCAGCCACGGCACCGCCATGCGTTCCCCGAAATGCGGCGACGCCAGCAGGCGCTCCACCTGGCGTTCGTAGGCGTCGGGCCGTTTGTCCGCGAGGAATGCAGACATCTCGTCGGGCGTCGGCGGCAGGCCGATCAAATCCAGCGAGAGCCGGCGCAGCAACGTCCGTCGATCCGCTTCGCGCGACGGCTTGAGATTCTTCGCTTCGAGATTCTCGACAATGAACGCATCGATGGAATTCCGCACCGCCTTCTTGTTCTTCACCGCCGGCAGTGCGGGCCGCGACGGTGCCACGTAGGCCCAGTGCGGCTGATACTCCGCGCCCTGGGCGATCCAGCGTTTGAGGATGTCCCTCTGCGCGTCGGTGAGATGCTTGTGCGAATCCGGCGGCGGCATCACGTCATCCGCGTCCGTCGTGAACAGCCGCTTCACCAGCTCGCTCTCGTCCGGCTTGCCCGGCACGAACGCCTCCTTCGCAATGGCGTCCTCGCGAATGTCGAGACGCAGCTTGGCCTTGCGCGTGTTCTTGTCCGGCCCGTGGCAGAGGAAGCAGTTGTCGGAAAGGATTGGGCGAACGTCGCGGTTGTATTCCACCTTCACCGGCGGCGCAGGAGGAGCCGCCGGAGCCAGGCCGGCCGCGAAAGCTGACAGCGCCAGAAGCAGGACGAGAGGGGCGCGCAAAGATGTCCGTTGGACCTGAGTTTTCATGCTGTGAACAACGACTGTCGAGATGAGCAGACCTCTGGTCTAGCCAAATCTCACCGCTCCTTGTCCGACGAATGAAACCGCGGCCCGATTCGCAGGAAGTCCGCGCCGCCCATCCAGCGAGTGCATCCTGGCACCGCCCCCGTAAAGCAGACTTCCAGTCTGCTGTATCGCCGGTTTCCAACCGGCAGGGCTGGCGACACAACTGCGGCCCAATTAAAGTTTGCACGCCCCGCAGGCTGGAAGCGCTGCGATACGGCAGGTTGCAAACCGGCGCTACCGGGGGCGGTGCGCAAGATGCGCTCCCACCCTACTCGTCGCCGCCGTTGTCAGGCTTGCGTTCCCACGCGCGCTTCTGGCGTTCAGGCAGCGCCGTGTCCACCTTCGCGTAGTAGGTGTCCTCGCCGAAGAGATCGTCCACGGCCTGTTGCAACCCTTGCGTCGGCGTCACGCCAAACATCTCGTGCGTCTCGATGAACACGAGCTCGCCGGCTGGTCGGCGCAGGCAGAGAAACGTCGGCACGCGGCCGCGATGCGCCTCGAACAGGCTGCGCGCGCTCTGCAACGTCTCCGGCGTGAGGTTCGCGGTGCTCAGGCGCAGGTGAACCTGCTTCGTGTACTTTCGCGGCGCGTCTTCGAGCGCCATGATTTCCTGCGGGAAGAGCTTCGGCCGATCCTCGTCATTGTTCACCTCGCCGACGATGAGCAGCGCCTTGCCCTGCACGAGCAACGAACTGAACTTGTCGTAGTTCTCGTTCATCAGGAGCATCGACACGGTGCCTTCGAGATCCTCCACCGTGACCATCGCGTACGGCTTGCCGCTCTTCTTCGAGAAGCCCTGCTGCACTGCGCTGATCATGCCGCCCAGTCGCGTGAGCGTGCGCGGCGGAAGCGTCTTCGCGGTGACGCTGTTGTGCAGACAATACTTCTCCAGCAACGGCGCGAACGGTGTCATCGGATGTCCCGTGACATAGAAGCCGAGCAGCTCCTTTTCATGCGCGAGCAATTCGTGCTGCGGCCATTCGGGCAACTGCGCGGCCCTTTCGACCTTCTTGGGCGCGCTCTCTTCCAACATGCCAAACATCGAGCTCTGGCCCTGCTGACGGTCCCGCGCGATTTCAGAAGCGCGGGCGAGGATGCGATCAATGCCGGCGAACATGCTCGCGCGCGTTTCGCCGAAGCAATCGCACGCGCCGCACTTGATGAGCGCTTCGAGCGTCTTGCGGTTCACGGTGCGCGTGTCCACGCGCTCGCACATGTCGGAGAGGTTCTTGAACTTCCCGCCCTCGTCGCGCGCCTTGATGATCGCCTGCACCGCGACTTCGCCGACGCCCTTGATGGCCGCAAGGCCGAAGCGAATCGCTCCATTGCTCCCTGTGGCAGCGGGCGTGAGCCCGCTCTGATCTTCGGCCGCGGAGGATGTTTGAGCCGACTCACGTCGGCTGCTACGGGACGAGGACGGCGCGAACAGCATCTGCCCGTCGTTCACGTCCGGCGGCAGAACCTCGACGCCCATCGACTTCGCCTCGTTGAGGACGATCGTGAGCTTCTCGGTCGTGCCCATTTCGTTCGTCATCATCGCGCTGAGGAACTCGACCGGGTAATTCGCCTTCAGATACGCGGTCTGATAAGCGACGATGGCGTAGGCGGCGGCGTGCGATTTGTTGAAGCCGTAGCCGGCGAACTTTTCGAGCAGGTCGAACACCGCGTTCGCCTTCGCCGCGGGAATGTTGTTCGTCTTCGCCGCGCCTTTGACGAACGTCTCGCGCTGCTTCTGCATCTCCTCGACCTTCTTTTTGCCCATCGCGCGACGCAGCAAATCAGCGCCGCCGAGCGTGTAGCCGGCGAGAATCTGCGCGGCCTGCATCACCTGCTCCTGGTAGATGAGCACGCCGTAGGTTTCCTTCGAGATGCTTTCGAGGAGCGGATGTTCGTAAACGATCTCCACCTCGCCGTGACGCCGCTTGATGAAGTCGGGAATGAGGTCCATCGGACCCGGCCGATAGAGCGCCACGAGCGCCGTGATGTGCTCGACGGAACCGATCTTAAACTTGCGGCACAGATCTCTCATGCCGCCGGATTCCAGCTGGAACACGCCGACCGTGTTGCCCTTGTTCAGAATGTCGTAAGTCGTCTGATCGTCGAGCGGCAGATTGTCGATGGGGATGTCGATGCCCTGCGTTTTCTTCACCAGCTCGCAGACGTTGCGGATGACCGTCAGCGTCTTCAGCCCGAGGAAGTCCATCTTCAACAGGCCGAGATCGCCGACCGGACCCATCGCGTATTGCGTGACGATGGTGCCGTCTTCGTCCTGCTTGAGCGGGAGCAAATTGACGAGCGGCTCCGGCCCGATGACGACGCCCGCCGCGTGAACGCTGGAGTTGCGCGCGATGTCTTCCAGCACGAAGGCGTTGTCCACCAGTTCACGCGTCACTTCCTCCGTCTCGTAAGCCTGCTTGAAATCGGGCGATTGTTTGAGCGCCTTCTCGAGCGACATCTTCAGCTCGTTCGGGATCATCTTCGCGAGCCGATCGCATTCGCTGAAGCTCAGGCCCATCACGCGGCCGACGTCGCGGATGACGGACTTCGCGCCCATCGTGCCGAAGGTGATGATCTGCGCGACGGCGTCGCGGCCGTATTTTTGGCGGACGTATTCGATCACGTCGCCGCGACGGTCGTCGGCGAAGTCGATGTCGATGTCCGGCGGGTTGACGCGCTCGGGATTCAGGAAGCGCTCGAAGAGCAGCCCGTAACGAATCGGATCGACGTTCGCAATGCCGAGCAAGTAGGTGACGATGGAGCCGGCCGCGGAACCACGCGCCACGCAGGAGACGCCGAGCTTGCGGCCGTGGCTGATGAAGTCCGCGCAGATGAGGAAGTAGGAGATAAACCCGGTTTTCTCGATGACGGTGAGCTCGACCTGGAGACGGTCGATGACGGTCTTGATGGCGGAAGAGACAGCGAGGTCGTTGATGTCGTAGCCGACGTGAGGAGGCGGATTGGTCGCCGAATCACCATCGCTCCGCCTCGTCACCTCGGCGGCTACATACGTCGGCAGCCGCGTCGGGTCCGTGATTCCCTCCACGATGAACTCCTTCCCTTCCGCCCGCGCGCGAATTGTGTAGCGCCGCTCCAAGCCTTCCGCGAGCTGATGGCGCAAGTAACCTTCGCGCGTGAAGGTCTCCGGCGGCTGGAACACCGGGTAATGCAGCGTCTTGAAGTCGAACGTGACGTTGCACTTCTCCGCGACTTCGAGCGTGTTTTGCACCGCGTCCGGCACCTCGGCAAAGAGCGCCTTCATCTCCTCCGCGCTGCGCAGATAGAACTGCTCCTGCACGTAGCGCATGCGCTTCGAGTCCGCGAGCTGCGCCTGCGTGCCGATGCAAATCAGGCAATCGTGCGCCTGCCAGTGCTTGCGCTCGATGTAGTGAACGTCATTCGTCGCGACGCATTTCAGTCCGAACTCCTTCGCCCACGGAATGAGGTGCTTGTTCACCTTCGCCTGCTCGGGAATGCCGTGGTTCTGAAGTTCGAGATAGAAATTCTCCGGGCCGAGAATCTGTTTGAACCAGTCGATGGACGTGCGCGCTTTCGCGAGGTCGTCCTTCATGATCGCGTCGGGAATTTCGCTGGCGAGACAGCCGGAGAGCGCGATCAAGCCCTTGCTGTGTTGGGCGAGAATTTCCTTGTCGATGCGCGGCTTGTAGTAATAGCCCTCCAGATGCGCGGAGGTGACGAGCTTCGTCAGGTTCTTGTAGCCCTCCTGATCCTGCGCGAGCAGCACGAGGTGATTGTAGACATCGCGACCGCCAGTGCTGGATTTCTTTTCCAGCCGCGAGCCGGGCGCGACGTACACCTCGCAGCCGATGATCGCCTTGATGCCCTTTTCCTGGGCCGCCTTGTAGAAATCCACCGCGCCATAGAGCACGCCGTGATCGGTCAGCGCCATCGAGTGGAACTTCAGGTCATGCGCCTTGTCCACCAGCTTGTCGAGGCGGCAGGCCGCGTCGAGCAGGCTGTACTCGGTATGCAGATGGAGATGGACAAAGTCCGCGTGCGACATCAGGGAAGATTACGTCGCCGCAAAAGTTCCGCGCAAGCCGCCACGCCGAAAAGTTACTGACAGCGCCCGGGACCGTTGATGTTCAGGGCAACTTTGGCGTTGAACATCCTCCCTGCCGCCGCATTCTCCTTCACGCTCAATGAA
>JBDHQG010000301.1:0-5758 GCA_039806925.1 Limisphaerales bacterium | reverse complement strand
TTCGCGCGGCGCATGGTCGGGTTGCAGGCCGGGTCCAGCGGCATGGGCAGGCTGACGATGGCGAGCTGGTTGCTGAACATGCGCTGGGCCTCGACGAGCAGCGGGTGCATGGAGCGGCAGTGGTGGCAGGTGTAGTCGTACAGGCTGACGATGACCTGCTGGTTGGTGGGCGAGCCGATGGTGGGCAGGTCGAGGACGTCGAGCTCGAAGCGTCCGCCGTAGATGGGCATGAGCCGTTTGGGTGCGAGCTTTCCAGCAGAGAGGACGGGCGGTGCCGACGGCGAGGTTGGTGTCGCTGGCGTGTTGGTCGCCGCGGCGACGGGCCTGGGTGGATCGGGCGGGATGTTTGTCGTGGTGTTGGCGAGGGAATTCGTGCCGGGAAGCGCGGGTTTCAACACCATCGTCTTTCGCTCGAACTTCACCTGCCCGTAGATCAGCACGGCGAGCAGGGCGACGGCGACGATGACCACGCGCCGGAACACGCGCGGGGCGAGGAAGACGAGCTTTTCCAGTTCCCACGGCCTGGCCTCGGAGCTGCGGAGCGGCGCGTTCAGAAAGACAAGGATGGAGGCCAGCGCGCCGCACGCGTGCGCCGTCATGCAATAGGGACAGAACGATTTGAGGAGGAACGCCTGGATGCCCACGAACCACGCCGCGGAGCCGAAGACCACGATGGCGCCGCCGACGAGCCAGGCCCACGTCAGGCGCTGCATCCTGGCGTCGCGCTTGAGGCCGAGCCGGAAGGTGGCGCCGAGAATCAGGGAATAAGTCATCAGCGCAAAGACACTCACCGGAACATTGAGCCAGTAGGCCCACTTGGAGTTCAGCACCTGGTCACAGCCGGAGTCGGGGCCGCAACCCGCGACGCGATCCCCGGTCAAGGATCCATAGGCGAGGTAGGCGGAGATGCCCATTGCGGCGAGAATCAGGACACGAATTGCCAGAAGCGCGCCGGGGCGGATGGGTGCGTCACTGCGGATGAGCTTGGTGTCGGACTTTCTGGATTTGGAGGCCATCTGGATTCCTGCTGTGACGTTGGCGAGAGTTAACGGGCAGGCGTTCCGGGAAGCAATCTTGTTCTCAGGCGGTGCGATGCGCTCCGCCTGTTTCGGTTTGGCAACACGCCCTCAAGAGGCGCCCCGAGCTGACATCCGCGGCGGGCGGCTGTCCCGCCAGATTTGCCGGCTGCTGAAGAGCGCCCAGCCCCAGGCCACCGCACAGCAGGCGAATCCCCAATGAAGCGCCCAGAGATGCGGATGGTAACGCGCTTTGAACTCCGCCTCGGTGGGTGGATGGCCGCGCAGATAGGCGGCCACGCAGCCGAGGTAGAAGATGAGAAAACCAACGGCGAGCACGAAGCCGGTGACCATCAAGGTCGCCTGAAACCATCCGGCACGCCGGCCGGCGAGGATCGTGCCGAGTCCGGGGAACGCCGCCTGGTTGAGAGCGACAAGCGTCCAGGCTGGAATCTGGCGGAGCGGTTTCACGTCGGCAGCTGCGGTGTTGATCCGGCTGGGAGAACCGCCGACTGATGCGGTCCCTGCAAGTTATTTCTTTCGGGCAATGTAGCGAAGGGCCGTCCATCGTCCGGTGTCATCGGGGCATCGTCGCGTGTCGATGACCTCCATCCCGCCTTTTTCAAAGAGTTGGGCCATGTCGGCTTCCTTGATGGCGAACATGCTGATGTATGCCTTCCCGCCGTGCTTCAACTTGCGGTAAGCGGTGACCAGCGAATCGGGAATGAGACGCCGCCAGCCCCTGCCCGCGAGCACTTGAAACTCGACGACGCCTCCGGGTTTCAGGAGCCGGAAAAACTCGGCGATGTAGCCCTCCTGATACCGAGGCTGCATGTGTTGCAACACGATGGCGGTGTAGATGAAATCAAACGAGCCGTCGGGAAAAATCCGCAGGTCGGGAGCGCCGTTCAGATGATAGGTGCATTTTCCCGCGGATTGATTGAAGCGGTTTGCGTGCTCCAACATGGACGGAGAGATGTCGACGCCGTGAACCTCGTCAAAATGTCCGGCCAGTGCCTGGCTGAGCCGGCCAACTCCGCACCCAAAGTCGAGAGCCCTGCCTTTCAAAACTTTGACGCCCCGGGACTCGAGACCTTTGAGCACGGCGTGGATCTCATCAACACCGGTTTGGAAAAATTCTTTTGGATCCCATCGTCCGCCGCGTTTGCTGGGATCGGTCAGGACGGCCCAGAACGGATCATCCTTCCCAAGCCGGGTCCAGTGGTCCTGTGTTTCGCGAAGATCCATATCGTTTGGTTGTATATGTTCATGGCCGCAGCCATGCCGTTGTAATTCTGTACGGAACAATTGCTCGTTCCGGACTGATGCGCGAGGGCGCGATTGACGAGCGGGGATGATGCGTTACGGCTTCGATATTTGGCGAGGTGAAACTCGCCGTGTCATCGAAACGAAGCGCGTCCCGCCTGTGGCGTGCGCTGGCAGAACGCCTCGGCGGCGAGATGGCCGCCTGTCAATCCGGCGCGGCGGGGGTAATCGCCGCGCCTCACAACGCCGCCTTGTTGTCGTAAGCGAACTTCAAAAGGCTGTGGCTGCCGCTGAGCCCGAGCTTGGCGCTCATGTTCTGGCGGTGCGTCTCCACGGTGCGGAGCGCGCTGCCGAGCTCGCCGGCGATCTCCTTGCTGGTCTTATCCTCGGCAATGAGCTTGAGGATGCGGCGTTCCGTGGGCGTGAGCGATTGGAGCCCCGGCTTCTCCCGGCGCAACGCCTCGGCGCGTTCCCGCCGGCGGAGGAGCAACCCGGAGAGCGACGCGCTGATGAAGGTGCGCCCGGCGGCGGCGTGGTGAACCGCCTGGACGAGATCTTCCGCGGCGTTTTCCTTCAGCACGTAGGCATGGATGCCCAGCGCGAGGGCTTCGTTCAACAATTCCTCGGCCTCGTGCATCGTCAGGAGCACGATTTTTACGGGAAGCTTCCGCTCTTGAATCGATCGGGCCGCCTGCAGGCCGGTGAGCTTCGGCATGTGAACATCCAGGATCACAATGTCCGGCTGCAAGTCCTCGATCAGCCGCAGCGCCTCCTCGCCGTTGGCGGCCTGGCCCACCAGGCTCAGGCGGGCGTCGGATTCGATCACGTCGCACAGGCCGCGTCGAAAGATCGGGTGATCATCGGCGATCAGAATTTTCAGTCGGCTGCTCATGCTGAGTAAACGCGGAGGATAGGGGAGCGCCGCGCGAAGCGCAATTCGCTCAGCGCGCCTGGCGCGGAATGACGACCTCGACGCGCGTGCCTCTGCCCGGTTGCGAGCGGATGGCGGCTTCTCCGCCCATCGTGCGCGCCCGTTCGGCAATGCTTTTCAGCCCGAACCCCGGGTGGCCGCCGTTGCCCGCGGGCGGGACGAATCCCGTTCCGTCGTCGGTGACGGTCAGGCGGACGCACTTCGGGTCCAGCTCCAGTTGGAGGGTTGCCTCCCTTGCCTGCGAGTGCTTGAGGATGTTGTTCAGGCATTCCTGAATGATGCGGTAGAAGTTGATCTCAAACTCCGGCGTGAGAACGTGATCGATGTTCGCGAGATCCGTCTTGAACCGGATCTCGGAAGCGTCGGCCAGCCTTTGAACGGCGCCCCCGATTGATTTTGTGATGCCGAGCTCGTCGAGCTGGAACGGGCGCAGGTTTTGCGAGATCTCGCGCACCTCGCGAACGGCGGCGGAGGCCATGGCCGAAACCTCCGCGAGCTGCTCGGCCAGCTTCTCCGGGTGATCCCTTTGCATGAGCGCCAGGGCCGCGCGGTTTTTGATCACCAGCAGGTTCTGGCCAAGGCTGTCGTGCAGCCCGGCGGCGATGCGCTTGCGCTCGTTCTCCTGCGATTCGATGAGCCGCCGTGAAAACGCCTCCTGCGCCCGGCGCCGGCGTTCGAGCCGGGCGATGCGCGTGCGGTAGAGGAGCCAAAGCAATCCGACGAATGCCAGCGCCAGCGCGGTGGAGAACCATGTGGTCTGCCAATACCTTGGCTGCACGTTGATGGCGAGGCTCGCGCCCGTCGTGTTCCAGACGCCATCGTTGTTCACCGCGATCACCCGGAACCGGTGGCGGCCCGGCGGCAGATGCGAATAGCTGGCGACGCGGCTGCGGCCGGCCTCGATCCAGTCGCGGTCGTAGCCGGCGAGCTGGTGGCGGAAGCGCGCCTGCGCGGGCCCGGACGGGCTGATGGCCGTGTAACGAATCTCCAGCCGCTCGCTGCCGGGCGGAAGCTCGATGGCCGGATCTTCCCGGGGATCGAAAAGGCGGCTCCGCCCGTCGATGG
Organism: Limisphaerales bacterium; assembly: GCA_039806925.1. GTDB lineage: Bacteria > Verrucomicrobiota > Verrucomicrobiia > Limisphaerales > JADJPG01 > JADJPG01. The sequence continues at coordinate 1,480 of JBDHQG010000301.1, read as the reverse complement.
TCACTTCCTCGATGTGCAGGATCGGAGCCGCCGCGGGCTTTTCAAAGCGTCGGGGATCGAGGACGGCGACGCCGCTGCCAGTGCAGAACCACAGCCGGCCGTCACGCGTCTTCGCGCTGGCGGGCTGATACTCCGTCCAGAGATTCGGGCGGACGAGACCCTCGTCGCGGCCGACCAGCGTTCCCGTCACAACACGAATCTTCCCGGCGACAAACTCGTGCAGCTGGGCGACCGAGAGACGCATCAGCCCGAGTCGTGTCCCCAGCCAGAGATGGCCGAGATCGTCCTCGATCAACTGGTCCACCGCGTCGTGCGCCAATCCTTCACGCGTCGTCAGCGTGACGAAGTTGGAGCCGGTCCACGCGCTCAGCCCGCCGCCGAGCGTGCCCGCCCACAACATCCCGCGCGAATCGACGCACAACGCGCTGATGTAGGGGCTGCCCAGTCCCTGGGCGGCGCTGAAGACCTCGATGCGTCCGTCGCGAATCCGGTTCAATCCCTGTTCGGTTCCCGCCCACACCGCGCCGTCGCGATCCTGGGCGAAGCAATAAACGTTGTCGTGGGAAAGCCCGCCGGCCACGTCATAGCGGGTCAGGTTGGTGCCGGAAAAAATTTCGATGCCGCTCGTCCGCGTGCCGCGCCACAGCCGGCCCGCGCGATCCACGAACAAGGCGCGGGTGCCGTTTGTGGAGCCGGCTTCCTCCACGACGCGGCCATCCAGGACGCGGGGAAGGGTGCCGCGGAATCGTCCGGCCCAAACGCCACCGTCGCGGGCGGGTGCCAGCGCCGTGGGATTCTCGAACGGCTCCGCCACCGGATGAACGCGAACCGGCCCGGCCTGGCCGTGGCGGATGGAATGCAGGGTCGAACCCATGACGCCGACCATCACGGTTCCGTCGGGCTGCTCAATGATGCTCGTCGTGTTCGGGGACTCGAAGCCCTGCTCGCGGCCAATCAGCTGCACACGCCGTTCGCGCAACCGGTAGAGGCCGCCGGCGTTCAGCGCGATCCAGATGTTTCCATCGTAATCCTGCACGAAGTCCAGCACGCGCACGCCTTCCAGTCCTTCCGCGCTGCTGAAGGTCGTCATGACTCCGTCGCGCCAGCGATAGGCGGCGTTGCGCCGTTCCGAGCCGAGCCAGACCTCCCCGTTCGGCGCGGCGTAAAGAACGTTGCAGTTCTCGCCGGGAAGCGTCGCGACTGGCTCCCAGATTCCCTGCTCGAATTTGAGCAGTCGCTGATCCGGCGTCAGGCCCCAGAGCTGGCCGGCGGATCCCACGGCGAGGTAATCCGCAACGGGAGCCTTGGCGACGGATTCGACCTGCCCGTTCCGAAAGCGCCAGAGCCCGTTGCCCGCGGAGATCCACAGCCCGCCGTCGGAGGCCGGCCGGAGAGCCTTGATTTCCTGCGGGCCGTCTGCGGGCAGGGGAACGACTTCGACGACGCGACCGTTCCAGCGGCCAATGCGATTGTTGCCCTG